>NZ_JBWGQW010000010.1:0-11364 GCF_056332225.1 Thermus sp.
CGGCTGGGTGGGGGATACCTTTGGGAGCGGAAGCCTTGGACGGCCATGGCGCGGGCGCTTTTGGAGCTCATCGCCTACGGCCTTAGGGTTCTTCTCACCCTTCTCCCGCCCCCTCCGGGGTACAAGGCGATTTACTAGGCAAGCCCTGAGCGGCTTGACCTTGGGGGCACAAGCCCCTAAACTTAGGCCCAACATGGCCCTTTGCCGCAACAACGGCTAGCGGGGGGCAAAGGAAGGCCCCCCCGGTCCCCCGTGGCCGGGGGGGCCAGGGCTTAAGGAGGGAAGATGCGGGTACTGGTGCAAGACCTAAGGGAGCACGTGGGCGAGGAGGTGGAGCTTCTAGGCTTCCTCCACTGGCGAAGGGACCTGGGGAGGATCCAGTTCCTCCTCCTTCGGGACCGAAGCGGCGTCGTCCAGGTGGTCACCGGGGGGCTCAAACTCCCCTTACCCGAGTCCGCCCTGAGGGTGCGGGGGGTGGTGGTGGAAAGCGAGAAGGCCCCAGGGGGCCTCGAGGTCCAGGCCCAGGAGGTGGAGGTCCTCTCCCCGGCCCTCGAGCCCACCCCGGTGGAGATCCCCAAGGAGGAGTGGCGGGCGAACCCCGACACCCTCTTGGAGTACCGCTACGTCACCCTAAGGGGGGAAAAGGCCCGGGCCCCCCTCAAGGTCCAGGCCGCCCTGGTGCGGGGCTTCCGCCGCCACCTGGACCGGGAGGGCTTCACCGAGATCTTCACCCCCAAGGTGGTCCGGGCGGGGGCCGAGGGGGGAAGCGGGCTCTTCGGGGTGGACTATTTTGAAAAAAGGGCCTACCTCGCCCAGTCCCCCCAGCTCTACAAGCAGATCATGGTGGGGGTTTTTGAACGGGTCTACGAGGTGGCCCCGGTGTGGCGCATGGAGGAGCACCACACGAGCCGCCACCTCAACGAGTACCTCTCCCTGGACGTGGAGATGGGCTTCATCGGGAGCGAGGAGGACCTCATGCGGCTTGAGGAAGCCCTCCTCGCCGAGATGCTGGAGGAGGCCCTGAATGCCGCGGGGAGCGAGATCCGCCTTCTCCAGGCGGAGTGGCCCTCCTTCCCCAAGAACATCCCCCGCCTCACCCACGCCGAGGCCAGAAGGATCCTCAAGGAGGAGCTCGGCTACCCCGTGGGCCAGGACCTCTCCGAAGAGGCGGAGCGCCTCCTCGGGGAGTACGCCAAGGAGCGCTGGGGCTCGGACTGGCTCTTCATTACCCACTACCCCCGCTCGGTCCGGCCCTTCTACACCCACCCCGAGGAGGGGGGCACCACCCGGAGCTTTGACCTCCTCTTCCGCGGCCTGGAGATCACCTCGGGGGGCCAGCGCATCCACCGCTACGAGGAGCTCCTGGAGAGCCTGAAGGCCAAGGGCATGGACCCCGAGGCCTTCCAGGGCTACCTGGAGGTCTTCAAGTACGGCATGCCTCCCCACGGGGGATTCGCCATCGGGGCCGAGCGCCTCACCCAGAAGCTCCTGGGCCTCCCCAACGTGCGCTACGCCCGCGCCTTCCCCCGGGACCGGCACCGGCTCACGCCCTAGAAGCGGTCAAAGAGGATCTCCCGCTTGACCTCCTCTATGAGCTGGGTCACGGGGATCTCCCGGGGGCAGGCCTCGGTGCAGTTGTAGGCGGTGCGGCACCGCCAGACCCCGCCCCCCGAGCCCAGGACCTTGAAGCGCTCCCGCTTGCCCCTATCCCGAGAGTCAAAGATGAAGCGGTGGGCCTGGACGATGGCGGCGGGGCCGATGTAGGTGCCGTTCACCCAGAAGACGGGGCAGCTCGTGGTGCAGCTCGCGCAGAGGATGCACTTGGTGCCGGGGTCAAAGCGCTCCCTCTCCTCGGGGGACTGGAGCCTCTCCCGCTGGGGCGGGGGCTCATCGTTGATGAGGTAGGGCTTCACCGCTCGGTAGGCGGCGAAGAAGGGCTCCATGTCCACGATGAGGTCCTTCTCCACGGGGAGGCCCCTTATGGGCTCCACGGTGATGACGCTCCCCAGGTCCTTCACCAGGGTCTTGCAGGCGAGGCGGTTTTTGCCGTTGATGAGCATGGCGTCGGAGCCGCAGATCCCGTGGCCACAGCTCCTTCGGAAGGCCAAGGTGCCGTCCTGGTCCCACTTCACCTTGTGCAGGAGGTCCAAGACCCGGTCCCAGGGCTCGGCCTCCACCTGGTAGGTCTCAAAGTGGGGCCTCTTGTCCTTGGCGGGGTCAAAGCGGAGGATCTTGAGGGTCACCTGCATGCGGGCCTCCTAGTAGGTGCGGGCCTTGGGCTCAAAGCGGCCCAGGACCACGGGCTTGTAGCGGAAAGAGACCTTGCCGTCTTCCACCTTGTAGGCCAGGGTGTGCTTGAGCCAGTTCTGGTCGTCCCGCTCGGGGTAGTCCTCCCGGGCGTGGGCCCCCCGGGACTCGGTGCGGTTCAGGGCGGAGTGGACCAGGGCCTCGGAGACCTCGAGGAGGTACCCGAGCTCCAGGGCCTCCACGAGCTCGGTGTTGTAGGCGTCCCCCTTGTCGTCAATGGAGATGCGCGTGTAGCGGTCCATGAGCTCTTTGAGGATTTCCACCTGCTTCTTTAAAAGCTCCCCGGTGCGGAAGACCGAGGCGTGGTCCATCATGGACTGCTGGAGCTCGGCCCTTAGCGCCGCCACCTTCTCCTTGCCGGTGGAGCGCTTGATGCGCTCAATGCGCTCGCGGCTTTCCCCGAGGTGCTCCTCGGTGAGCTCGTGGTAGTCCGCGTCCTTGGCGAAGCGGGCGGCGTGGATCCCGGCCCGGCGCCCGAAGACCACGAGGTCCCCCAAGGAGTTCGTCCCCAGGCGGTTCGCCCCGTGGAGGCTCACGCAGGCCGCCTCCCCGGCGGCGTAGAGGCCGGGGACCACGGTGTTCTTCTCGTCCTGGATCACCTCCCCCCAGAGGGTGGTGGGGATCCCCCCCATGGCGTAGTGGGCCGTGGGCATCACCGGCACGGGCTCCTTCAAGGGGTCCACCCCCAGGTAGATGCGGCTGAACTCGGTGATGTCGGGAAGCTTCTTCTCAATGACCTCGGGGGGCAGGTGGGTGAGGTCCAAAAGGACGTGGTCCTTCTTGGGGCCCACGCCCCTTCCCTCCCGCACCTCCAGGTACATGGCCCGGGAGACGAGGTCCCTTGGGGCCAGGTCCTTGATGGTGGGGGCGTAGCGCTCCATGAAGCGCTCACCCAAGGCGTTGCGCAAAATCCCCCCCTCGCCCCGGGCCCCCTCGGTGAGGAGGATGCCTAGGGGGAAAAGCCCCGTGGGGTGGAACTGGTAGAACTCCATGTCCTCCAGGGGAAGCCCCTTGCGGTAGAGGATGGCCTGCAGGTCCCCGGTGAGGGTGTAGGCGTTGGAGGTCACCTTGTAGATGCGGCCGAACCCCCCGGAGGCGATGACGATGGCCTTGGCCTCAAAGAGGTGGAGCTCCCCGGTGGCGAGCTCCAAGGCCACGAGCCCCTTGGCCACCCCGTCCTCCAGGATGACGTCGGTGACGTGGAACTCGTTGTAGAAGGTGATGTTGTGCTTCACGCACTGCTGGTAGAGGGTCTGGAGGATCATGTGCCCGGTGCGGTCGGCGGCGTGGGCCGCCCGGTGCACCGGGGCCTTGCCCCAGTCCTTGGTGTGCCCCCCGAAGCGGCGCTGGGCGATCTTGCCGTTAGGAAGCCGGTCAAAGGGGAGGCCCATGTGCTCAAGCTCAATCACCGCCTCGATGACCTCCTTGGCGAAGACCTCCGCGGCGTCCTGGTCCGTGAGGTAATCCCCCCCCTTGACCGTGTCAAACATGTGCCACTCCCAGTGGTCCTCCTCCACGTTGCCGAGGGCGGCCCCTATGCCGCCTTGCGCCGCCCCCGTGTGGCTTCGCGTGGGGTAGAGCTTGGAGACCACGGCCACGTCCGCGCCCTCTTTGGCCGCATACAGGGCGGTGGCGAGGCCCGCCCCGCCCGCGCCCACCACGATGACCTCGTGCCTGTGCGCCATACTAGTTCACCCCGAAGTCGTGGTTAAAGAGGGAAAGGCTTCCCAGGAAGAAGAGGAAGGCGATGAGGCTGTAGACCACCACCTTGGTCCAGAAGCGCCTCGCCGGGTGCCGCACCCAGTCGTCCAGCACGTAGCGGAGCCCGTTGGCCCCGTGCAGAAAGCCCAGGGCCAGGATGAGCCAGTCGTAGACCCGCCAGGTGGTCTGGGAGAGCCTTCTCGCCACGTAGTCGTAGTTGATGGTGTTGAGGTCGGTGAGGACGGCGTTCATCCACATGTGGCCGATGAGGAGGAAGACCAGGACCACCCCGCTGATGCGCATGAAGACCCACCAGTAAAGCTCCAGGTTGGTGCTGGCCTCGAGCCTCGCCTCCTGGTACCTCTTGGACCTAATCGCCATGGCCGCCTCCCAGAATCCCGCCCCCGATCTTGACCAGGAAGGGCAGGTAGAAGACCACGAAAAGGACCCAGGCCGCGTACCAGAGCTCTTTCTGGTAGCGCACGCCAAAGGAGGTGAAGTCCATGAGGATGATCCTGAGCCCGTTGAACCCGTGGTAGAGCACCCCGGCGATGAGGACGAGAAGCCCCACCTGGAACACGGGCTGGTGGTAGAACTTCATGAGGGCGTTGGAGACCTCCGGACCCCACATGGCGCTGCTGATGTTGGCCACGTGGAGCATAAGGAAGACCAGGATGCCCAGGCCCGCTATCCGGTGCAGGTAAAACGCCCACTGCCCTTCTCTTCCCCGGTACATGGCACCTCCTTACCGGGGTTATCATACACCCTTCCCCTGGGAATGGGCGTTGCCCAGCCCACGCTCGGCGCCCATATACTCCCCTCCCGTACCCGATGCCCGAACCAGAAAGGGCTTTTCCCCAAGCCCCCCACCCCGCCCCCCTGGGGGACACCCCGGGAAATCCCCCTAGGGGGGTAGGAAGGGTTTTTCTCTGCCAGGACGAGGTATTGACAGGGGGGGGAGGGGGGGGCATAATGGGGGGCGTGCCGCAGGGGATACCCCGGGGGGCACGGGAAGGAGGTGGTCATGGTGGAACTCTTTGGATTTGGCCCTCACCTGATGGTGGACGGCTACGACGCCAACCCCGAGAAGCTCCGGGACGCCGAGCTGGTGCGTCAGGTCCTGGACGAGCTCCCCGAGGAGATGGAGATGACCAAGGTGCTCCCCCCCTTCGTTTACCGCTACGGCCCCGAGGGCGAGGACGGGGTGACGGGGGTGGTGATCATCGCCGAAAGCCACATCGCCATCCACACCTTCCCCAAGAAGCGCTTCCTCTCCATAGATATCTTCTCCTGCAAGGCCTTTGACATGGCCAAGGCCCTGAAGAAGCTGGCCGAGGTCTTTGAGATCGGCCGGTACGAGACCTACATGATCCAGCGGGGCAAGGAGTTCCCCAAGGACCCGGAGCTCGCCCGACAGATCGTCCTGGGCGAACGGGAGTACCTCGAGGCCCGGGTGAGCTAGGCCCGGGGGCGCGCCCCTCGGCCCGTCCGAGGCCGAGGCTTTTCATTTTGGGCTCATGTTCCCTGCCTAACTTTGGTAAGGGAGGCTTAGTATGGCGCGCAAACTGCTGACGCTCTTAGGGCTCGTCCTCGGCGTGGCTTTGGCCCAGAGCTTTCGCGGCCTCTCCCTGGGCACCCCCTACCCGGAGATGGGGGTGCAACCCGGGGAGAGCGTGAACCTCACCCTGACCCTCAAAAACCACGGCCTACCCCCGGGGGTGGTCCGCCTCTCCCTGGCCGAAGCCGCCCCAGGCTGGCAGGCAAGCCTCATCGGGGGCGGGCGGCTGGTGCGGGCGGTCTACCTGGCCCCAGACGGGGAGGCCACCCTCACCCTCCGCCTCCAGCCGCCCAAGGAGGTGAGGCCCGGCACCTACCGCTTCCTGGTGCGGGCCGAGGGCCTGGGGCAGACCGCAAGCCTCCCCATCGCTTTGGTGGTGGGCCAAGGGCTTCCCCAGAGGCTTAGCCTCGAGGCCGAGCTCCCCATCCTCAAGGGTCCCCCCACCAGCGCCTTCCGCTACCGGGTAACCCTGAAGAACGAGTCCGACCGCGACCTCCTGGTCTCCCTGGAGTACGAGGCCCCCAAGGGCTTCCAGGTGACCTTCACCCCCGCCTTCGGAAGCCAGCAGGTGACGAGCCTCCCGGTCAAGGCCGGAGAGAGCAAGGACCTGGACGTGGAGGTCTCCTTGCCCAAGGACACCAAGGCCGACACCTACGCCGTCACCCTCCGGGCCCTGGCCGGGGAGGCCAAGGCGGAGCTCGGGCTCACCCTGGAGGTCACGGGCCGGCCCGAGGCGCGCCTCAGCACCAAGGAAGGGCGCCTCTCCGGCCAGGTGGTGGCCGGGCGGGAGAACCCGGTGAAGCTCCTGGTGAAAAACGAGGGGAGCGCCCCCGCCAAGAACCTCTCCTTCAGCGCCATGGAACCCTCCGGCTGGGAGGTGAAGTTTGAGCCCGACAAGATCGAGGCCCTAGACCCTGGCCAGGAGAAGGAGGTCACCGCCCGCATCAAGCCCTCCCCCAAAGCGGTGACCGGGGACTACATGGTGACCCTCTCCCTCTCCGGGGACGACGGGGTTTCCGCAAGCCTGGACTACCGGGCCACGGTGGTGCGCTCCACCCTCTGGGGCCTGGTGGGAATAGGCCTGATGGCCGTGGCCCTCCTGGTCCTGGGCTTCGCCGTGAACCGCTTCGGCCGGAGGTAGCATGGCGGTCATAGAGACCCGGGGCCTCACCAAGCGCTACGGGCGCGTGGTGGCGGTGGAGGACCTGAACCTGGAAGTGGAGGAGGGGGAGGTCTTCGGGCTCCTCGGCCCCAACGGCTCGGGCAAGACCACCACCATCCTCATGCTCCTGGGCCTCACCGAACCCACGGCGGGCGAGGCCCGGGTGTTGGGCCTAGACCCCATGCGGGAGCCCCTCAAGGTCAAGGCCCGGGTGGGCTACCTCCCCGACCAGGTGGGGTTTTACGGGGAGCTTTCCGCCTGGGAGAACCTGCGCTACACCACGAGGCTTTTGGGCCTTCCCGACGGGGAGGCCCAGGCCCGCATAGAGGAGGTCCTGAAGCGCATGGGGCTTTGGGAGGTCAGGGACCGAAAGGTGGCGGCCTTCAGCCGGGGCATGCGCCAGCGCTTGGGCCTCGCCGAGGTCCTCCTCAAGCGCCCCAAGGTGGCCATCCTGGACGAGCCCACCCTGGGGCTGGACCCGGAGGCCGCCCGGGAGTTCCTGGGGCTCATCAAGGGTCTCAAGGGGGAAGGGATCACCGTCCTCCTCTCCAGCCACCTCCTCCACCAGGTACAGGAGATCTGCGACCGGGTGGGCCTTTTCTTTAGGGGCCGCCTCGCCCTCCTCGGAAGCGTGGAGGAGCTCGCCGCCCGGGTGCTGGGGGGCGGGTACGAGGTGTGGGTGGAGGCGGTCCCGGGCCTCGAGGGCCCTTTCCGCGAGGTGAAGGGGGTGAGCCGGGTGGAGGCGGAAGGAGGCCGCTACCGCGTCCTCGCCACCCAGGACGTGCGCCCTGAACTGGCCAGGATCGCCGTGGAGAGGGGCGCCCTCTACGGTCTTTCCCTGAGGCGGCCCAGCCTGGACGAGATCTACGCCCACTACTTCAAGGAGGTAGGCCATGCGGCGTGAGGGTTCCCCCTGGACGGGCCTCTGGGCGGTCTTCTTCAAGGAGATGGCCGACCACCTTGGAGGCCTCAGGATGAGGATCCTCGAGGTCCTCATCCTCCTCTCGGCCTTAAGCGCCGTCTACACCGGGACCCAGACCCTGCGGCAGACCGTGGGAGAGGACCCCTACCTCTACCTCAAGCTCCTCACCACCGCCCAAGACCCCCTGCCCTCCTTCGTGGGCTTCCTCTCCTTCTTCGTGCCCCTGGCGGCCATCGCCCTGGCCTTTGACGCCGTGAACGGGGAGTACGCCCGGGGCACCCTCTCCCGCATCCTCTCCCAGCCCATCTACCGGGACGCCCTGCTCTTTGGCAAGTTCCTGGCGGGCCTCGGCACCTTGGGGGTCCTCCTCCTCGCCCTCCTCCTCCTGGTTCTGGGCCTGGGGCTTTTCACCCTGGGGGTCCCCCCGGGCGGGGAGGAGGTGGCCCGCATCCTCTTCTTCTTCCTGGCCACCCTGGCCTACGCCGGGGTCTGGCTGGCCTTGGGCCTCCTCTTCTCCGTCCTCTTTCGCCAGCCCGCCACCGCCGCCTTGGCCGCCCTGGGGGTCTGGCTCTTCTTCGCCGTCTTCTTTCCCATCCTCACCGACCTTGCGGCCAGCGCCCTCCTCCTCAGGGCCGATCCTTTTGACCCGGAAAGCCAGCTCCACCAGGCCACCCTGGCCCTCTGGATCTCCCGCCTCTCCCCCAACACCCTCTTCGCCGAGGCCCTCACCGCCATCCTGAACCCGGCGGTCCGCTCCCTGGGCCCCATCCTCATCACCCAGCTGGAAGGGGCCGTCCTCGGCACCCCTTTGCCCCTGGGGCAAAGCCTCCTCCTCATCTGGCCCCAGCTCACCGGCCTTTTCGCCCTGGCGGTGCTCCTCTTCACCCTGGCCTACGTGGCCTTCCAGCGGCAGGAGGTTCGGGCCTAGCGTGGCCTGCAGAAGGGCATCATACCCTTTTGGTGTGAATCCTTCGCCTAAGCCAAGGCCATAAGGCCTCTCTAGGCCTTCTTTCCCGGGGCCCCCAGGCTGGCACAAGCCAGCCTGGGGTGGTATCACTCCAGCCACTCCGTGGCGTAAGCGCTGGTCCTGGGGATGACGCAGAGGAACTCCACGGGCTCCTCTCCCTCGTTGACGTAGGCGTGGGGGGTTTCCGGAGGGATATACACGGTTTGGCCTGCGGAAACCTCCCGCACCTCGTCCCCCAACACCACCCTCATGCGCCCCGAAAGCACGTACTGCTCGTGCTCGATGGTGGGGTGCTTGTGCTTGGGAATACGCCCCCCGGGAAGCAGGGTGAACTTGCGCAGGATGAAGTGGGGCGCCCCGTCCTCGGGACCGATGAGCACCTGGATGAAGGCCTTCTCCCCTCGCTCCACGGGGCGGGCCTCCACGTGGGCCGCCTGCTTGACCACGGGCTTCATGGGGCCCATTGTAGCAAAAGGGCCTCCACGTCTTCGTCGGTGACCTCGCCGAAGTCCAGGTAGTAGGCCCCCACGGCGGCGAAATCCTGAGGGGCCGAGAGGGCCACCACCTCCGCCCGCTCCCTCAGCTTTTCCAAGGCTTCGGGGCTTCCCACGGGCACGGCCACCACCACCCGCTTGGGGCCTTCTTGGAGGACCACGGAGAGGGCGGCCTCCATGCTGGCCCCCGTGGCCACCCCGTCGTCCACCAGGACCACCTCTCGGTCCTTGAGGGGCACCTTGGGCCGCACCTTCCGGTAGCGCTCCGCCCGCTTGCGGATCAGGTCCCTTTGCCGGGCCGCCTCCCGCTCCAGGTAGCTCCCGTCAGCGTGCTGGTGGGCGTAGGGCCTGAGGACAAGCTCTCCCTTCTCCCCCACCGCCCCCAGGGCGAACTCCGGGTTCCCCGGCGCCCCCACCTTGCGCACCAGGACCACGTCCAGCTCCCCGCCCAGGCGCCTGGCCACCTCGTCGGCCACCACCACCCCGCCCCGGGGCAGGCCCAGGACCACGGGCCGCTCCAGGCCCAAGGGCTTCAGGGCCTCCGTCAAAAGGGTCCCCGCGTGCCTGCGGTCGCGAAAGCGCATAGGAAACCTCCCTTCCCATGCTACACCGGCCCTTAGTCTTGCACTCGGTATAAAGCTTTTGGTAACTTAGAGGGCAAGGAGGGGGAGAATGCAGGTAAGCGCGAAACCCTGGCTGGCCCATTACGACCCCGGTGTCCCCACCGAAGTGGAGGTGCCTCCCATCCCCCTTTGGGGCTTTCTGGAGGAAAGCGCCCGCCGCTTCCCCGAGAGGACGGCCTTGGAGTTTTTAGGAAAGCATCTGAGCTATCGGGAGCTATGGACCCTGGTCCGCCGCTTCGCAAAGGGGCTCGAGGACCTGGGGGTGCGCCCTGGGGACCGGGTGGCCATCATGCTCCCCAACACCCCCCAGTTCGTCATCGCCTTCTACGGCACCCTCCTCGCCGGGGGCGTGGGGGTGAACGTGAACCCCCTTTACACCCCAAGGGAACTCCGCCACCAGCTCTTGGACGCGGGGGCGGAGACCTTGGTGATCCTGGACCACCTCCTCCCCCGCTTCCTGGAGGTGGAGAAGGAGGTCCCGGTGAAGCGGGTGGTGGTCGCGGGGATCAAGGACTTCCTCCCCTTCCCCAAGAACCTCCTCTACCCCCTGAAGGCGAAAAGGGACAAACTTCCCCTGGGCTTCCCCAAGCGGAAGGGGTTCCACGCCTTCACCGAGCTCCTCAAGCGCCCTCCCGCCGAGCCCCACCCCATAGACCCCGAGGCCCCGGCCCTCCTCCAGTACACCGGGGGCACCACGGGCCTCGCCAAGGGGGCCGTGCTCACCCACAAAAACCTCGTGGCCAACGTCCTGCAGATCGACGCCTGGGACCCCACCTCCAAGGACCTCGTGGGCAAGGGGGTGATGCTCGGGGCCCTGCCCTTCTTCCACGTCTACGGCATGACCGTGGCCATGAACTACGGCCTCTACGCCGGCTACAAGCTCGTGCTCCTCCCGAGGCCGGAGATCAAGGCCATCGTGGAGGCCATAGAGAAGCACCGGGTCACCCACTTCCCCGGGGTGCCCACCCTCTACGTGGCCTTCAACCACTTCCCCGGCATAGAGAAGCGGGACGTGAAGAGCATCCGCATCTGCATCTCGGGGGCCGCGCCCCTCCCCGTGGAGGTGGCCAAGCGCTTTGAGGAGATCACCGGGGCGAGGCTCATTGAGGGCTACGGGCTCTCCGAGGCAAGCCCCGTCACCCACTGCAACCCCGTCCTGGGAAAGGCCAAAAAGGGCTCCATCGGCCTGCCCCTCCCCAGCGTGGACGCCAAGGTGGTGGACGAGGAGGGCAAGGAGGTCCCCATCGGCGAGGTGGGGGAGCTCATCGTCAAGGGCCCCAACGTCATGAAGGGCTACTGGAACCGCCCCGAGGAAACGGAGCGAACCCTAAAGGAGGGGTGGCTCTTCACCGGGGACCTGGCCCGCATGGACGAGGAGGGCTACTTCTACATCGTGGACCGCAAGAAGGACCTGATCATCGCCGGGGGCTACAACATCTACCCCCGGGAGGTGGAGGAGGTCCTCTACCAGCACGAGGCCGTCCAGGAAGCCGCCGTGGTGGGCGTCCCCGACCCCTACCGGGGCGAGACCGTGGCCGCCTTCCTGGTCCTCAAGCCCGAGTACCGGGGGAAGGTGAGCGAGAAGGACATTGAAGCCTTCTGCCGCCAAAACCTCGCCGCCTACAAGGTC
>NZ_JBWGQW010000010.1:11462-48232 GCF_056332225.1 Thermus sp.
GCCCCGCATCCTGGAGTTCCGCGAAAGCCTCCCCAAATCCGGGGTGGGGAAGATTTTGAGGCGGGAGCTTCGGGAGGAGTTCACCCGGCGGGGCGCTTAGCGGGCCCGGGCCACCGCCTCCCGGAAGGCCTCCACCGCCCGGTCCACCTCCTCCTCCGCGGTGAAGCGGCCCAGGGAGAAGCGAAGGGAAGCCCGGGCCTCCTTGGGGGAGCGGCCGATGGCGAGGAGGACGTGGGAGGGCTCGAGGCTCCCCGCCGAGCAAGCCGACCCCGAGGAAACCGCCACCCCCAGGAGGTCCATGGCGAGGAGCAGGGCCTCCCCGTCGGCCCCCTTCACCGTGACGTTCACCAGCTTGGGAAGCCTTCTTTCGGGGTGGCCGTTGAGCTCCACCCCCTCCACGGCGAGGAGGCCGGCCTCGAGGCGCCTCCTTAGGGCGAGGAGCCTGGGGACCTCCTCGGGGAGGAGCCGCAAGGCCTTCTCCAGGGCCACCGCCAGTCCGTGGGCCAGGACGGGGCTCTGGGTGCCCCCCCGCCTCCCCCCCTCCTGCTTGCCCGGCACCAGGGGGAAAAGCTCCACCCCCTGGCGCACCAGGAGGGCCCCCACCCCCTTGGGCCCGTAGAACTTGTGGGCGCTCAAGGAGACCAGGTCGGCCCCCACCTGGTCCATGCGGAAGGGCACCTGGCCCACCGCCTGCACGGCGTCCGTGTGGAAGAGGGCCCCGTGGGCGTGGGCCACCTCCGCGATCTCCCGCACCGGGTAGAGGGTGCCGAGCTCGTTGTTGGCGGCCATGACGCTCACCAAGAAGGTGTCCTCCCGCAGGGCCTCCCGCACCTGTTCCGGGTATATAAGGCCGTGGCGGTCGGGCCGGAGGCGGGTCACGGAAAAGCCTAGCCTCTCCAGAAGCCTCAAGGCCCCAAGGACGGCGGAGTGCTCCACCTCGGTGCTCACCAGGTGGCCCCGGCCCCGGGCCAGGGCCACCCCCAGGAGGGCCAGGGCGTCGGCCTCGGAGCCCGAGGCGGTGAAGACCACCTCCCGAGGCCCAGCCCCGAGGAGGGCGGCCACCTTTTCCCGGGCCTCCTCCAGGACCTTCCGGGCCTCCTGGCCGAAGCGGTGGATGCTCGCGGGGTTGCCGAAGATCCCCTCCACCTCCCGCATGGCCTCCCGCACCTCGGGGTCTAAGGGCGTGGTGGCGGCATAGTCCAGGTAGACCTTCAACTGGCCTCCAGCTGAATGAGGCGCTTGGCCTCAAGAAGCCTCCGCTCCTCAATGAGGTCCCGGAGGGTGGTACCGCCCAGGACCTGGCGCACCGCCAGGTCCACCCGCTTCCAGAGGAGTTCCGTGGAGCACTGCCCCACCTTGGCGCAGGACTCGGGGTCCTCTATGCAGGAAACCGGGGCCAGGCTTCCCTCCAGGGCCTCCACCACCTCCAGGGCGGTCACCCGCTCGGGAGGGCGGGCCAGGCGGTACCCCCCCCTGGCCCCCCGCACGGAGCGGACGAACCCAGCGCGGCGGAGCTGGGCGGCGATCTGCTCCAGGTAGTGCTGGCTGATGCCTTGGGCCTCAGCCACCTCCTTCAGGGGGACGGCCTCGGGAGCGCGGAGGCCGATCTCCACCAGGGCGCGAAGCCCGTACTGGGCCTTCGTGGAAACCCACATGGCCCCATTATACCCCTATTTCCCGCCCGAAAATCCGGCTTTTACCAGGGCGAGGCCGAAGAGAAAGGCCTGGAAGAGGACCACGCTGGCCCCGCTGGGCCAGTCCAGGAGGAGGGAGAGGAAAAGCCCCCCCAGGGTGGAAAGGAGGGCCAGGAGGAGGGAGAGGAGGGTCATCTGGGCAAAGGTGCGGGCCATGAGCCTAGCCGCCGCCCCGGGGATGACCAAAAAGGCCGCCACCAGGAGGATCCCCACCACCTTCACCGAAAGCACCAGGCTCACCGCCAAGAACGCCGAAAGGAGGTAGTCGTGGAGCGCCACGGGCACCCGGTCGGCCAGGGCCAGCTCCCGGTCAAAGGTGGCGTAGGCCAGAGGCCCCCATAGGGGCAGGAGGAAAAGGGCCAGGAGGACCATAAAGCCCACCGCCAGGAGGTCGGCGGGCCCCACGGCGAGGAGGGAGCCGAAGAGGTACCCCATGGCGTCCCCCACGTACCCCTTGGCCTTGGCGAGGAAGACGGCCCCCAGGGCCACGGAAAGGGCGAAGAAGACCCCGATGGCCGTGTCTTCGGAAAGCTCGGTGCGCTCCTTGACCCAGGTGATGGCCAGGGACACGAGGACGGTGAAGGGCAGGGCGAGCCAGAGGGGCTCCCCCCTTAGGAAAAGCCCCAGGGCCACCCCGGCGAAAGCGGCGTGGGCCAAGCCGTCCCCCAGGAAGGAGAGGCGCCTTTGCACCACGAAGGGGGAGAGGAAGCCCGAAAGGAGGGCCACGAGGAGCCCGGCGAAGAGGGCGCGCTGGAAGAAGGGGTAGGCCAGGGCCTCAAGCACGGCCGCCCTCCACGAAGAGGCCGTGGGCGTGGCCCACGTGGCCGAAGGCCTGGCGCAGGCACTCCTCGGAAAGGGCCCGCTCGGGAGGGCCGAAGCCCACCACCCGGCGGTTCAAGACCAGGACGTGGCTGGCGTGGTGGGCCGCCTCCCAGTCGTGGGTGATCATGAGGACCGTGGCCCCGGATTCCCTCTGGTAGGCCTCGAGGTAGCGGTAGAGGTCCTCCTCCCCCACCCGGTCCACCCCGGTGGCGGGCTCGTCCAGGAGGAGAAGCCGGGGCCTGCGGATCAGGGCCCGGGCCAGGTAGACCCGCTGGAGCTGCCCCCCGGAAAGCCGCCCCAGGGGACGGTGAGCGAGCTCCAAAGCCCCCACCCGCTCCAGGGCCGCCGTGGCCCTTTCCCGCTCCCTCGCCCCCAGGCGGAAGGGCCAGCGCCGCCATAGCCCCGTGGCCACGAGCTCCAGGGCCAGGGCGGGGAAGGAGCGGTCAAAGGTCTTGATCTGGGGCACGTAGCCGAACCAAAGAGGGTCGGCCTGGCCCGCAGGACGGCCGAAGACGAGGACCTCCCCCCGGTAGGGCACCAGGCCCAGCACCGCCTTCAAGAGGGTGCTCTTCCCCGCCCCGTTAGGCCCCACGATGGCCACGAAGGCCCCTTCGGGAACGGAGAGCTGGACCTCCTCCAGGGCCTGGAACTCCCCAAAGCGCACGGAAAGGCGGCGGATCTCCAGGGCGATCATACTACGAATGATGACGCATTCTCACTAAGCCGTCAAGGGAACCGCCCGGGCGGGTTAAGTACCCCACCGCGGCAAAAGCCGCGGTGGGGGCCCCAAAAGAGCTTTCCCACAGCCCAAGCTCGGGTATCCCATGTAGCAAAGCCAAGGTGCGGGCACTTAGAAGCTGTGCTCCGGGCCCGGGAAAACCCCCTGCCGCACCTCCTCGGCGTAGCGGGCTAGGGCCTCCTGGAAAAGCCTTCCCCCCTCCAGGTAGCGCTTCGCGAAACGGGGCTTGAACTCCCCGTAGAGCCCCACCACGTCGTGGAAGACCAGGACCTGGGCGTCGGTATAGGGCCCCGCCCTTAAGGAGCCGCTCGGAAGCCGCAAGGGCCCGGTCCAGGGTGGCGTAGGCGAGGTAGGGAAGGTCGACCACGAGGAAGGTCTCCGGGGCCCCCCTGCGGGCGGCCTTGGTGTGGTGGAGCATCTCCTCCAGGGTCACGGGCACCGTGGAGGGGTAGCCCAGGACCACCATTCCCAAAGAATCCCCCACCAAAATGGCGTCCACCCCGGCGGCCTCGGCCAGACGGGCCGTGGGGTAGTCGTAGGCGGTGAGGTAGACGAGCCGCTTTCCCTTGGCCTCCCGGAAGTCCTTGACCGTCTTCCTCACGGGAAAAGGCTATCATGGAAGGGCGTGGACGCGCCCTCGGACCTCGCCTTAAGGCCCAGGAGCCTGGACGAGTACATCGGCCAGGAGCGCCTGAAGAACAAGCTCAGGGTCTACCTCGAGGCCGCCAAGGCCCGGGGTGAGCCCCTGGAGCACCTCCTCCTCTTCGGTCCCCCGGGCCTCGGCAAGACCACTTTGGCCCACGTCATCGCCTACGAGCTTGGGGTGAACCTCCGGGTTACCTCCGGGCCCGCCATTGAGAAGCCGGGGGACCTGGCCGCCATCCTGGCCAACTCCCTGGAGGAGGGGGACATCCTCTTCATTGACGAGATCCACCGCCTAAGCCGCCAGGCGGAGGAGCACCTTTACCCGGCCATGGAGGACTTCGCCATGGACATCGTGGTGGGCCAGGGACCGGCGGCGAGGACCATCCGGCTTGAGCTTCCCCGCTTCACCCTCATCGGGGCCACCACCCGCCCCGGCCTCATCACCGCGCCCTTAAGGAGCCGCTTCGGGATCGTGGAGCACCTGGACTACTACTCCCTGGAAGAGCTGGCCGAGGGCATCAGGCGGGACGCCAGGCTTTTGGGGGTAGGCGTCACCGAGGAGGCCGCCCGGGAGATCGCGAGGAGGAGCCGGGGCACCATGCGGATCGCCAAGCGGCTTTTCCGCCGGGTGCGGGACTTCGCCCAGGTGGCTGGGGAGGAGGTCATCACCCGGGAGCGGGCCCTGGAGGCCCTGGAGGCCTTGGGCCTGGACGAGCTCGGGCTGGAAAAGCGGGACCGGGAGATCCTCGAGGTCCTCATCGGGCGCTTCGGCGGCGGGCCGGTGGGCCTCCAGACCCTGGCCACCGCCCTCTCCGAGGACCCAGGGACCCTGGAGGAGGTCCACGAGCCCTACCTGATCCAGCAGGGCCTCCTCAAGCGCACCCCCAGGGGCCGGGTGGCCACGGAGTTGGCTTACCGCCACCTGGGCCTCCCCCTTCCCTTGGAACCCCTCCTATGATCCGGGCCACCCTGGAGGAGCTGGACCTGGGCGAGCTCCTGAAGGCCCTGGAGGCGGGCCGCAAAAGCGCGGTGGTGAGCTTCCAGGGCAGGGTCTACGGCCGGGTACACCTCCTTTCGGGGCGCATCCTCTACGCCCGCACCGAGCCCGGGCCGCACCTCGGGGAGTACCTGGTGCGCCTAGGGCACCTCACCCTGGAGGAGGTGCAGGAACTGGTGGAGCGCCAAGGGCAGGAGAACCCCGGCACCCCCCTTGGGGCTCTCGCCCTGGAGCTCGGCCTCATCGGGGAGGAGGAACTCAGGGAGGCCCTCACCGCCCAGGTCCTCGAGGCCCTGGCCACCCTTTTGGGGGAAAAGGAGGGGGAGGTCCTCGCCGAGCCCCTGGTGGAGGGAAGCCAGGTGGCCCTGCCCCAGACCCTGGACACGGGCTGGGCCCTCATGGAGGCCGCCCGCCGCCTGGACGAGTGGCGGCGGGGCCAGGTGGACCCGGACGAGGTCCTGCACCTGGCCGAGGACCCCACCCGCCACCCCCTCTCCCCGGAGGCCTGGAGCGTGCTGGAGCTTTTGGACGGGGTGCGGCGGGCCCGGAGCGTGGCCCTCATGTCGGGCCTTCCCGAGGAGGAGGTCTACCACCTCCTCCACGAGATGAAAAGCCGGGGCCTCCTCCGCCCCTCCACCCTCCTCGCCGAGGACCCCCTGGTGGCGGTCCTGGCGGAAAGCGGGGTGGTGCGAAGGCTTCTCCTCTACCTCCTGGAGGCCCACCGCTTCCGGGTGCTCCTGGCCAAGGACCTCGAGGGCCTCTTGCGCCTCCTCAAGGAGCGGCCCAAGGGGGTGATCCTGCAAGGGGAGCGGGCCCTGGAGGCGGCGCGAAGGGTGCGGAGCACCCCGGAAGGGCGCCTCGCCTCCCTCTACGTGGTGAGCGAAACCCCGCCAGGCCTCCTCTTCCGCCCCTTACGGGTGCTCCACCTCCCAAAGCCCCTAAGGTCCCAGGAAGTGCTTAGGGCCCTCGCCCCCTTGCGCAAGGGGGCTAGTTAGGCCGCCGGCCTTCCCGGAGGAGGGCCTCCGCCCGCTCCCGGTAGGCCAGGAGGGTCTGGTGCCACTCGTCGGCGGGGTGGACGTGGGGCAGGACCGCCTCGATGCGGGCCAGGATCTCCTCCGGGGAGCGGTAGCCGAGCTGGGCCAGGGTGTCCACCACCATCTCCTGGGCCCCCACCCACTCCCGGCTCCCCTCCTCGGCCCGCTCCGCCGCCCTCCGGTAGTGGAGGAGGGCGTCCTCCAGGTGCATGAGGTCGTAGGCGATGTGGCCGAGGATCAGCTCCCCCGAGGCCTCGGCCCCCTGGCGCATGGCCTCCTTGGCCGCCTCCTCCGCCTCGGCGTAGCGCCCCTGGCGGTACAGGGCCTCGGCCAGGTCGGCCAGGGCCTGGGCCCGGTAAGGATAGCCCTCCTCCCGCAGAAGCTCGCGGAGGTAGCCTTCGGCCTCGAGGTAGGCCCCGTGGTCCAGGGCCGCCACCCCCATCTCGTGGAGCACGTAGGGGCGCTCCCCCTCCTCGGCCCGGGCCAGGGCCTCCCGGTAGGCGGCCATGGCCTCCTCGTAGCGGCCGAGCTGCAAAAGGGCCTGCCCCGCCACCATGGGGGTGCCGTAGGCTTTGTGGCCGCCCTCCTCCTCAAGCTCCAGGGCGCGCCTCGCCTCCTCCAGGGCCCGGTTGGGGTTCCCCAGGAGGAGGTGGGCCCGGGCCAGGAGGTAATGGCGGGTGGCCTCGTCTTCGGGGCCCTCTTCTCCCACCGCGGCCTCGGCCTCCTCCAGGGCGAGGAGGGCCCTTTCCCCCTCCCCCGCCTCCAGCCACATGGCGGCGGCGTCCAGGAGGAGCCAGTAGCGCTCCAGGCCCAAGGCGAGCTCCGCCCCCCGCTCGTAGGCCAAGGCGGCCTCCTCGTGGCGGCCCAGGCGCTCCAGGGCCCGCCCCCTCAGCCCTTCCGCCCGCCAGGCGAGGAAGGCGGGGAGGCCCGGCCTCAGGGTGGCCAGGGCCTCCTCAAACCTCCCCAGGTAGAAGAGGGCCTGGGCCTGGTGGTAGCGGGCCCGGGGGTCTTCCGTGGGGAGGAAGAGGGGGAGGACCTCCCGCTCGGGCCGCCCCTCCAGGGCGAGAAGCTCCCCCAAAAGGGCGCGGTAGAGGGGGTGGTACTCCAGCCCCCCGAGCTCATAGGCCTCCTCTAAGGCCCGGTGGGCCTTTTCCAGGCCTTCCACCCCATAGAGGCTGTGGACCTCGGCGAGGAGGAGAAGGGCCTCCTTGGCCTCCTCCTTCCGCCCGAAGAGGGCCTTGCGGGTGAGGCGCTCAATGGCGGTGTCGTAATCCCCCTGGTGCAGGGCCTCGAGGACCCCCCTCATCGCCGCTAGAGGATACCACAGGCCTCAGTCCTTTCACCCGTAAGGCGCTACCATAGGGCAAGGGAGGTAGATGTTGCCGCAGCGAATCAACCCCTTCACCCTGGTGCTCTTGCTTCTCCTCGGCTACCTGGCCTACACCGCCTTCACCGGGCCCCCGGCCCCCACCCTCTCCTACACGGGCTTTCGGGAGCTGGTGCGCCAGGGCAAGGTGGCGGAGGTCACCCTGGAGGAAACCCGCATCCTGGGCCTCCTCAAGGAACCCGAGCGCTTCCCCACCCCCCAGGGGGGAAGCCAGGTGGCGAGGCGCTTCCAGGTGCCCTTGCCTCCGGCCCAGGTCCAGGACCCCGAGCTCCTCCGCTTCCTCGAGGCGAACGGGGTCAAGGTGGTCACCAAGCCCCCCTCCTTCTGGCCCCAGCTCCTCCTCTACGTGGGCCCCACCCTGATCCTCATCCTCTTCTTCTGGTTCTTCTTCATGCGGGCCCAAGGGGGGGCAGGCCAGGTGATGCAGTTCGGCCAGAGCCGGGCCCGGCTCTACGGCAAGGAGAGGCGGGTCAGCACCACCTTCAAGGACGTGGCGGGCCACGAGGAGGCCAAGCGGGAGCTCATGGAGGTGGTGGACTTCCTCAAAAACCCCAAGAAGTACCTGGAGCTGGGGGCCGAGATCCCCAAGGGGGTGCTCCTCGTGGGCCCCCCCGGCACCGGCAAGACCCTCCTCGCCCGGGCGGTGGCCGGGGAGGCGGGGGTGCCCTTCTTCTCCGTTTCCGCCAGCGAGTTCATGGAGATGTTCGTGGGGGTGGGGGCGAGCCGGGTGCGGAGCCTCTTTGAGGACGCCCGCAGGAACGCCCCGAGCATCATCTTCATTGACGAGCTGGACTCCATCGGCAGGAAGCGGGGGGCAGGGATCGGGGGCGGCCACGACGAGAGGGAGCAGACCCTGAACCAGATCCTCTCGGAGATGGACGGGTTTGAGAAGGACACCTCCGTCATCGTCCTTGCCGCCACCAACCGCCCCGACATCCTGGACCCGGCCCTCCTCCGCCCCGGGCGCTTTGACCGCCAGGTGGTGGTGGGCCTCCCCTCCTTAGAGGAGCGCAAGGAGATTCTCCTCGTCCACATGAGGAACAAACCCATCGCCGAGGACGTGGACGCCCTGGAGCTCGCCCACCTCACCCCGGGGTTTTCCGGGGCGGACCTCAAAAACCTGGTGAACGAGGCCGCCCTCCTCGCCGCCCGGGACGGGGAGAAGAGGATCCGCAAGGAACACTTCCTCAAGGCCCTGGACAAGATCGTCCTCGGCCTGGAGCGGCCCGCCCTGAAGCTCTCCGAGGAGGAGCGCCGGGCCGTGGCCTACCACGAGGCGGGGCACGCCGTGGTGGGGGAGGTGCTGCCCCACGCCGACAAGACGGAGAAGGTCTCCATCGTCCCCCGGGGGATGGCCCTGGGGGCCCGCTGGAGCAAGCCCGAGGAAAGGGTCCTGGTCTCGCGGGAGCACCTCATGGACGAGCTTTCCGTGCTCATGGCGGGCCGGGCGGCGGAGGAGCTCTTCACCGGGACCGTCACCACCGGGGCCCAGGACGACTTCAAGCGGGCCACGGGGATCGCCAAGCGCATGGTCCTGGACTGGGGCATGGGGGAGCACTTCAAAAACGTCGCCTGGGGCTCGGACTCGGGGCCCATCTTCCTGGGCGAGGAGATCGCCAAGAAGAAGGACCACTCCGAGGAAACCGCCCGCCTTATTGACGAGGACATCCGCAAGATCCTGGACGAGGCCTACGCTCGGGCCCGCCAGGTCCTCCTGGAGCACGCCGAGGCCATGCACCGCATCGCCGAGGAGCTCCTCCGGGAGGAGACCATCCCCGGGGAGAGGGTGCGGGCCATCCTGAGGGAGACCCTTCCCGTGGAGCGGAGCCAAGAGGGCTAAGTACCCCACCGCGGCAAAAGCCGCAGTGGGGGCCCTCAAAAAGCTTTCCCACAGCCAAAGCTTGGGCATCCCCCTCGCCCCTCACCACGCAAGCCGCCCCCTCGTGGACCTGGTGCGGGTGTGACGGGCCCGGGGGGAGGCGTGGGAGGGATGGGTCCTGGTGAGCACCGGGTGCTCAAGGTCGCTAGCCCATGCCTATAACTTCTGGTGGTATAGGAGAAGTACCAAAACAAGTATCAGTGGCAGAACGATCTCAAAAGCCAAACCCAGCAAGATTAGGATGTTAGGGTCAAGGTTTGTGTACCGATATAGAAGCAGGAGTACGCCGCCAAGAACAATCATAACGAAACCCACAGCGATCGAGACCTTGCCTGCGAAGCGATTGGCGGTGTACCAAATATCCGGGTCGGATAGGGTTTTGGGCGTTCTAAAGCCATAGATGCTGTTAGGAGGAACTTTTCCCTGCACTGCAGGGACGGACAAGCCTATCAACAACACTCCTAGAAAGAAGACTGAGACGGCCAAAGCCATGATTGACTCACGCATACCGCCCCTTCAGTCAGGATGCCCCGGCGAAGGAAAGCTCCGCCACCGCCACGGTGGGGCTCCCGTAGGCGGCGCCCAGGAGGAGCCAGTCCAGGTCGTCCCCCACCGCCTCCACCCCCTGGAGGAGTTCCAGGAGGTTCCCGCTCACCGCGAAGTTCTCCACGGCGTGCCGCACCTCCCCCTCCTCCACCCAAAGCCCCAGGGCCTGGACGGAGAAGTCCAGGCTCACGGGGTTCGCCCCGGCGTGGAGGCCCATGAGCTCGGTGACCACCACCCCTTCCGTGAGGCGGAGGTTCCCCACGGGCTCCAGGTAGAGGTTGGTGGGGGCCACCTCGAGGACCCCCCGGTAGCCCCGGGCGGCGTGGCCCGTGTTCCTCTGGCCCAGGGCCTTCGCCGTTTCCAGGTTGTGGAGGAAGGTCTTGAAGACCCCCTTCTCCACCACCACGGTGCGGGCGGTGGGGGTGCCCTCGGCGTCAAAGGGGCGGGAGAGGAGGCCCTTTTCCAGGGTGGGGTCGTCCACGAGGGTCACGAGGGGGCTCGCGATCCTCTCCCCAAGCCTCCCCAGGAGGCGGCTTTTCCCCTCCAGGGCGTTCTTGCCGGAGAGGGCCTCGGCGAAGACGGAGAGGAGCATGGCCATGGCCCTGGGCTCCAGGTAGGCCCGGTAGCGGCCCGTCCTCAGGGGCTTGGCGTGGAGGAGCCTCGCCGTCTTCTCCCGGAACTCCAGGGCGGTGCGGCCGGGCTCCAGGGCGTGGAACTCCTTCCCCGCCCGAAGGTCCCACCCCTGCTTGACGCTTTTCCCCTCGGCCATGACGAAGCTTCCCAAGAGGGCGGCGAAGCCCGTGCGGAAGCTTCCTTCCGCCCCTCGGGTGCTGGCGAGGGCCACCCGGCTTTCCCGTTCCAGGTAGCCCCCCATGAGGACGCTCTTCACCCGGGGGTCTTGGCGAAGGGCCTCTTCCAGGGCGAGGGCCGCCTCCTTCTTCCGCTCCGGGGGGGCGGAGAGGCCCTCCCCCAGGAGGTCGTGGCTTCCCAGGGGCCTTCCTTCGGGCAGGGCGCCCGCCTTGGCGGAGAGGAGGGCGTTTTCCCGGGCCTCCTCCAGGGCCCAGTCCAGGGCCTCTTGGGAAAGCTCCTCGGTGTAGGCGTAGCCCACCTTCCCTTCCGCCACCACCCGGAGGCCGAGGCCCCTTTGCCTCGCCTCCTTGATCTCCTCGAGGCGCCCTGCCCTCGCCCTCAAGGAGAGCTCCCGCTCCTCCCCGAAGAGGAGCTCGGCCTCCAGGCCCAGTTCCCGAGCCCTTCGCAGGACGTAGGCCTTGGCTTCTTCCAGGGTCATGCCCGACCTCCCACCACGATCTCCGAGACCAGCACGTGGGGCTGGCCCACCTCCACGGGCACCGCCCCCGAGAGGCTTCCGCACATGCCGGGGGCGTTTTCCAGGTCCTGGGCCACGGCCACCACCCGCATGAGGGTCTCGGGGCCCTTGCCCACCAGCATCGCTCCCCGCACGGGCTCCTCTACCCGCCCTTTGCGGATGATGTACCCCTCCTGCACGGCGAAGTTGTACTCCCCGCTTCCCGGCTTCACCTGCCCGCCCCCCATCTCCTTGGCGTAGAGGCCGAACTCTATCCCGGCGAAGAGGTCCTCCACCCGGGCCTCCCCGGGGGCGAGGAAGGTGTTGCGCATGCGGGAGGTGGGGGCGAAGGTGTAGTCCTGCCTGCGCCCGGAGCCCGTCATGGGGTAGCCGGTGAGGAGGTGGCCCAGCCGGTCCACCATGTAGCTCTTGAGGACGCCCTTTTCTATGAGCACGGTGCGCTCCGTGGGGCGGCCCTCGTCGTCTATCTCCGTGGAGCCCCAGGCGTGGGGCAGGGTGCCGTCGTCAATGTAGGTCACGGCGGGGCTCGCCACCGCCTCCCCCAGCTTGTCGGCGAGGACGCTCGCCTTCTTGGCCACGCTGGTGGTCTCCAGGAGGTGGCCCACGGCCTCGTGGAAGAGGACCCCGCCGAAGCCCGGGCCCACCACCACGGGGAAGGTGCCCGCGGGGGCGGGCTTGGCCCGGAGGTTGGTGAGGGCCTGGCGGGCGGCCTTCTCCCCCACCGCCTTCGGGGGGTAGAGGTCAAAGAGCTCCAGGCCCACGCTCTTGCCGGGGCCGCTGTAGCCGGTTTGCACCTCGGCCCCGTCCTGGGCCACGGCGAGGACGAAAAGCCGAGTCCGCACCCGCTTTTCCTCGGCCCATACCCCCTCGGTGTTGGCGATGAGGACCTCCTCCTCCCACTCCAGGAGGCTCGCCTCCACCTCCTTGATCTCGGGGGCGATCCTGGCCCCGGCCTCGGCCTCGAGGAGCCGCTCCAGCCGGTAGCGCCGGTCCTTCTCCCCGTAGGGCACCTTGGGGGCGTGGAGGCCCTTGGGGGTGGCCTTGCGGAAGTCCAGGCCGCCCCTTCCCCCCTCGTCCACCTTCCCTAAGGAGCCCTTGGCCCGGAGGAGGGTCTCCAGGGCCTCCATGAGGCCTTCTTGGGTGAGGTCGTTGGTGTAGGCGTAGACCACCTCGGTGCCGAAGAAGAGGCGGACCCCCGCCCCGTAGTCCAGGCCGGAGAGGGCCTCCTCCAGGGCCCCCTGGCGCACCTTCATCCGGCGCTTTTTGGCGCGCTCGGCGTAGACCTCGGCGAAGTCCGCCCCGCCCTTGAGGGCGCGGGCCAGGACCGCCTCCACGAGCTCCGGCTTGAGCATGCCCCGAGTTTACCCGGGGCTGACCCGCGGGTCAACCGCATAGGCGGAGGACCGCGGCCTCCAGGGCGAGCCAGGGGTCCTTGCCCCCCTTGGCCCGCTTTTCCGCCTCTATGAGGGTGTCTAGGGCCTCTCCCAGGGCCCCTTCCCCGAGGCCTCTTGCCGCCTCCAGGGCCTTTTGGGCGGCGTAGGGGTGGGCCTCGAGGCGGGCGAGGTCCTCCTCCTTGGGCCTGGGGTCTTCCTTCAGGAGGAAGAAGGCCCGGGCGAGGAGGGAAAACTGCCAGGAGAGGGCCCCAAGGAGCCTTAAGGGCTCTTCCCCCTCCTCCTTGAGGCGCTTGAGGCGGAGGAGGGCCTCCTTGGGGTCCTTCTTCAGCACGGCCCGCACCAGGTCAAAGCCCGTGAGGGGGGGCCTTAGGGCCACCACCCGCTCCACCTTCTCCAGGGTGAGGGGCGGGGAGAGGAGGGAAAGCTTCTCCAGCTCCCGCTCTAAGGCCTCGAGGTCCCCCTCGAGGGAGGCCAGGTACTGGGCCACCCCGCTCGGGAGCCTGAGCCCGAGGCGCTTCGCCCGGTTTTCCAGATACCGCAAGAGGTCCTTCCCCTTGGGGGTGGGGAAGTCCCGCCTTTCCCTGTTCCGGTAGAAGGCCGCCCGGGAGGGGCTTGGCCTAGGGTCCAGGAGGAGGACGGGGACGCCCTCGGGCACCTCCTCTAGGAGGGGCTTCAGGGCCTTCCACTCCGCCTCCCCCACCTCCCTCAGGTCCAGGGCCGCCCCCCCGCCCCCGAAAAGCCCCGGGGCGAGGGCCTGGGCCAGGGCCTCCGGGGTGGGCTCGGTGAAGCCGGGAAGGCCGAGGAGCTCCGCCTCCTTCCTCAAGGCCTCCCGCGCGAGAAAGGGGTCCCCGGTGAAGGCGATGACCATGGGTATCGCTTCCCCTTCCCCCCGCCCTGGGTTTAGAAGGCGTTCAGGCCCGTGGCCTCCCGCCCCAGGACCAGGGTGTGGACGTCGTGGGTGCCCTCGTAGGTGTAGACGGTCTCCAGGTTCAGCATGTGGCGGATGGCGTGGTACTCCAGGGTGATGCCGCTTCCCCCCAGGATGTCCCGGGCCATGCGGGCGGCCTGCAGGGCCTTCCAGACGTTCTGCCTTTTGGCCAGGGAGACCTGGGCGGGCTTGAGCTTCCCCTCGTCCTTGAGGCGGGAAAGCCGCCAGGCGAGGAGGAGGCCCTCCGTGTGCCAGGCGAGCATCTCGGCGAGCTTGGCCTGGACGAGCTGCTTCTTGGCGATGGGCTCGCCGAAGGTGGAACGGCTCTTGGCGAACTCCAAGGCCTCGGTGTAGACGGCCTCGAGGGCCCCCAGGGCCCCCCAGGCGATGCCGAAGCGGGCCTGGGTGAGGCAGGAGAGGGGGGCCTTGAGGCCTCGGGCCTTGGGGAGGCGCAAGGACTCGGGCACCCGCACCTCCTCCAGGACGAGCTCGCTCGTCACCGAGGCCCTTAGGCTCATCTTGCGCTTCACCTCCCGGGCCTGGAAGCCCGGGGTGTCCGTGGGGACGAGGAAGCCCAGGACCTCCCCCTCCTCGTCCTTGGCCCAGATCACGGCGAGGTGGGCCAGGTTGCCGTTGGTGATCCACATCTTGGTGCCGTTGAGGACCCAGGTGTCCCCCTCCCGCCTGGCCCGGGTCTTCATGTTGCCGTAGGGGTCCGAGCCCCCGTCGGGCTCGGTGAGGCCGAAGCACCCCACCAGCTCCCCCCGGGCGAGCCTCGGGAGGAACTCCCGCTTTTGCTCCTCGCTCCCGTAGGCGTAGATGGGGTACATCACCAGGGAGCTCTGCACGCTCACGAAGCTCCTGAGGCCCGAGTCCACCCGCTCCAGCTCGTAGGCGATGAGGCCGTAGGCGGCGCTACTTACCCCCGCTCCCCCGTACTCCGGGGGGAGGGTGGGGCCCAGGAAGCCCAGCTCGGCGAATCTCGGGATGAGGTGGGCGGGGAAGACCCCTTCCTCCCACCAGTCGCGGATGTAGGGCAGGGCCTCCTTTTCCAGGAAGCGGCGGGCGGCCTTCTGAACCTCCTTCTCCTCCGGGGTGAGGAGGTCCTCCAGGGCGTAGAAGTCCAGCATGCCCTAAGTTTAGAGCATCCCCGCCAGGAAGCCTTCTTCCCGGATGGTGCGGATGAGGTCCATGACCGTGAGGGTCTGGGGGTCGTACTCTACCAGGACCTGGGCGGGCCCCGTGGCCTGGACCTCGCCTACCCCTTCCAGTCCCCTTAAGGCGGCCAGGACGCGCTCCATGCCCTCCGGGGTGGGCTCCCCGCGGATGCCGATGAGGACGCGGTTCATACCCCCTATTCTAGGACGCCCCGGGTCTCGCCCCGCGCTCCCCGGCTTCCCAGGACCCGGACCGCGAGGACCAAAGGCCCAAGGGCGAAGCCCTCCGCCTTCAGGGCCTCTTCCAGGTCCTTCCGCTCGGGGTCCAGGTGGAGGGCTACCTCGTAGACCCCGGCGTCGTGGGCGCTCTTCACTACCGCCCGGAGGAGGCCCTGGAGGGCCTCGAGGGTTTTCCCCTCAATCCGGGTCACCAGGACCGTGGTGGCCTCCCCCTGCCACACCGCCTGGGCCAGGGCGAAGCCCATGGGCTCCTCCCCCTCCTCGGCCAGGAAGGAATGGCCCGTGCGGGCGAAGTGGCGCACGGCGCCAAGGCTCAAGGGGCGGCTTCCCGCCACCCGGTTCAGGGCGGGGAGGTCCAGCTCGGTGAAGGGCCTGAAGCGCATGGCCCCATTATGCCCGGAAGCGGAAGCGGAGGGCCTCCAGGAGGAGGACCAGGGCCGCCAGGAGGGCCAAGAAGCGGCCCGCTCCCCCAGGGCTTCGGGGCAGGAAGCTTCCCTCGGGGGTGGGGAGGAGGGTCTCCTCGGGGGCGAGGAGGCCCGAGGCCACCTCCCGGTAGGGCTTGAGGAAGCGGTGGACCAGGAGGGGAAAGAGGGGCCGGTCCCTTATGGCCTCGAGGGGCGGGAGGTAGAGGCCATGGGGGGCGGCGTAGAGGAGGCCCACGCCCCCTTCCCCTTCCGCCAGGGCCTGCCAGGGGCCTTGGGGAGGAGGGGGCGGGGGAAGCCTCTCCCCGAGGAGGGCCACCCCCTCCAGGAGGGGGTGGGGAGCGGTGAGGAGGACGGGAAGGGGGCTTCCCCCGGAAGGGGCGAGGTAGAGGGTGGGGCCTTCGGGGGCGCCTTGGGGGACGGCGAGGCGCACCCGGACCTCGCTTCCTGGACCCGCCCCGAGGAGGCGGAAGAGCCTCTCCAGGGCGGGAAGCCTCGGGTAGTCCACCCCGAGGCGCCTGAGGCCGAAGCTCGCCCGGTCGTCCAAGGGGAGGGCGTCTTCCTCAAGCCGGGCGGAAAAGGTTGGGGGAAGGCCCAAAAGGGGGGCGAACCCCCTTGGGGGCACCTCCACCTCCCGCACCTTTCCCCCCACCTCCACCCGGGCGGTAAGCCGCCTAGGGCCCCCGTTCCCCAAGGCCAAGAACCCCTGGGCCACGGCCACGATGCCCAGGTTTTCCTGGGGGCTTCCCACCCCCAGGTACCCCTCCACCCCGGGGGGTGGGGGGCCGTCCGTGGCCACCACCACCGGGGCCTTGAGAAGCCTCCTCCCTAGGGCGACGGCCGCCTCGAGGTCCGCCCCCCGGTCCTCGGCCTCCAGGGCGAGGAGCTTTTCCTTCAGGGCCACCCCGGGGGCGGGGCCGAAGGCGGTGGGCTTTTCCCCGGCCCGCACCAAGAGGGCCTCCGGCGCCCTTTCCAGAAGAGGGAGGAGCCTCTCCTTGGCCAGGTCCAGCCGGGTGCCCTTCCCTTCCCGGGCCGCCATGCTGGCCGAGGCGTCCACCACGAAGACCAGGGGGGAAGGCCCCAGGGGAGGGTCCTCGAGGGCCAGGACCATGAGGGCCGCTCCCAGGAGGAGGAGGAAAAGCCTCAGGTCCAGCCGCGGCCGGAAGCGCCTCGCCCGCCCCCGCTTCCAAAGCCACACCCCGGCCCAGGGCCTGGGCCTTGGGGCGCGCCTCCGGTAGAGGAGGTA
The DNA here is from genome assembly GCF_056332225.1 of Thermus sp. Taxonomy (NCBI): domain Bacteria; kingdom Thermotogati; phylum Deinococcota; class Deinococci; order Thermales; family Thermaceae; genus Thermus; species Thermus sp. The sequence continues at coordinate 27,920 of NZ_JBWGQW010000010.1, forward strand.
GACGAGGAGGAGCACGAGGGGAAGGAGCCAGAGCACCCTGCCCTCAGGCTACCCCTGCTAGAGTGGGGGCGGTGTGGGTCTTGGGGATTGACACCTCCTGCGACGACACCGGGGTGGGCCTGGTGGAAGACGGCGAGGTGCGGGTGAACCTGGTGGCGAGCCAGGTGCGCCTCCACGAGGCCTTTGGCGGGGTGGTGCCGGAGCTCGCAAGCCGGGAGCACCTAAAGGCCCTCCCCCTCCTGGTGGAGAGGGCCTTGGCCGAGGCGGGCCTTACCCCTAAGGACCTAGGCCTCGTGGCCGCCACCCGGGGGCCCGGCCTCATCGGGGCCCTCCTCGTGGGCTACACCTACGCCAAGGGGATGGCCTGGGCCCTAGAGAGGCCCTTCTACGCCGTCCACCACCTCGAGGGCCACATCGCCGCCGCCTGGCCCGAGGGGCTAAAGCCCCCCTTCCTCGCCCTGGTGGCCTCGGGGGGGCACACCCACCTCTACGAGGTCCTGGACCTCGGCCGCTACCGCCTCCTCGGGGCCACCCGGGACGACGCCGCCGGGGAGGCCTTTGACAAGGTGGCGAGGCTTCTCGGCCTCGGCTTTCCCGGGGGGCCCGAGGTGGAGCGCCTGGCGGGAGAGGCGGAGGAGGCCGTCCCCTTTCCCGTGCCCCTAAGGGACCAGAAGGGGTACGACTTCAGCTTCTCCGGCCTCAAGACCAAGGCCCTCCACCTGGTGGAGAAGGGCCTTCCCAAGGCCGCCCTCGCCAAGGGCTTCCAGGAGGCGGCCATCGCCCACCTCGCCGAGGTGGTCCTGAGGGCGGCGGAGGACACGGGCCACCGGGTCCTCCTCGTGGCCGGGGGGGTGGCGGCGAACCGGGCGCTCCAGGCGCGCTTTAAGGAGGCGGGCCTGGAGGTCTTCTTCCCGCCCCGGGGCCTTTCCCAGGACAACGGGGCCATGATCGCCCTCGCCGCCTGGCGCCGCCACCAAAGGGGCTTTCCCCCAAGCCCCCTTTCCTTGGGGGCCACGGCCTACTGGCCTTTGGAGGAGGCCTGAAGGGTTTCTCATCCCGAAGGGGTACAATCGGGCTTAGGATGCTGGGCCTCATACGGAAGCTCTTTGACAACAACGAACGGGAGATCGCCCGCTACCAGAAGCAGGTGGTGGAGCCCACGAACCGCCTCGAGGCCGAGGTGGAGAAGATCCAAGACCTCGCCGCCGCCTACCGCGAGCTCAAGGAGAAGCACGAGAAGGGGGCCTCCCTGGACGAGCTTCTCCCCATGGCCTTCGCCCTCACCCGGGAGTCGGCCAAGCGCTACCTGGGCATGCGCCACTTTGACGTCCAGCTCATCGGCGGAGCCGTCCTCCACGAGGGCAAGATCGCCGAGATGAAGACGGGCGAGGGCAAGACCCTGGTGGCCACCCTGGCCGTGGCCCTAAACGCCCTCACCGGCAAAGGCGTCCACGTGGTCACGGTGAACGACTACCTGGCCCGGCGCGACGCCGAGTGGATGGGGCCCGTTTACCGGGGCCTGGGCCTCTCCGTGGGGGTCATCCAGCACGCCTCCACCCCCGAGGAGCGCCGCAAGGCCTACCTTGCCGACGTCACCTACGTGACCAACGCCGAGCTCGGCTTTGACTACCTCCGGGACAACATGGCCATAAGCCCCGACCAGCTGGTGCTCCGCCACGACACGCCCCTCCACTACGCCATCATCGACGAGGTGGACTCCATCCTCATTGACGAGGCCCGCACCCCCCTCATCATCTCCGGCCCCGCGGAGAAGGCCACCGACCTCTACTACAAGATGGCGGAGATCGCCAAGAAGCTGGAAAGGGGCCTTCCCGCCGAGCCCGGGGTAAGGAAGGAGCCCACGGGGGACTACACCATAGAGGAGAAGAACCGCTCCGTCCACCTCACCCTCCAGGGCATCGCCAAGGCGGAGAAGCTCCTCGGCATTGAGGGCCTCTTCAGCCCGGAGAACATGGAGCTCGCCCACATGCTCATCCAGGCCATCCGGGCCAAGGAGCTCTACCACCGGGACCGGGACTACATCGTCCAGGACGGCCAGGTCATCATCGTGGACGAGTTCACGGGCCGCCTCATGCCGGGCCGCCGCTACGGGGAGGGCCTCCACCAGGCCATTGAGGCCAAGGAGGGGGTCCGGATCGAGCGGGAGAACCAGACCCTGGCCACCATCACCTACCAGAACTTCTTCCGCCTCTACGAGAAGCGGGCGGGCATGACGGGCACCGCCAAGACCGAGGAGAAGGAGTTCCAGGAGATCTACGGCATGGACGTGGTGGTGGTGCCCACCAACCGCCCCATGATCCGTAAGGACTTCCCCGACGTGGTCTACCGCACGGAGAAGGGGAAGTTCTACGCCGTGGTGGAGGAGATCGCCGAGAAATATGAGCGGGGCCAGCCCGTCCTCGTGGGCACCATCAGCATCGAGAAGTCGGAGAGGCTCTCCCAGATGCTTAAAGAGCCCAGGCTCTACCTCCCCCGGCTGGAGATGCGCCTGGAGCTCTTTAAAAAGGCCAGCGCCAAGCAGCAGGGCCCCGAGTGGGAGCGCCTAAGGAAGCTTCTGGAAAAGCCCGCAGGGCTCAAGGACGAGGACCTCGCCCCCTTTGAAGCCCTCATCCCGCCGAAGGGGAACCTCAGGGCCGCCTGGGAGGGCCTGAAGCGGGCGGTGCACACCCTCTCGGTCCTCCGCCAGGGGATCCCCCACCAGGTCCTGAACGCCAAGCACCACGCCAAGGAGGCGGAGATCGTGGCCCAGGCGGGGCGGAGCAAGACCGTCACCATCGCCACCAACATGGCGGGCCGGGGCACGGACATCAAGCTTGGCGGCAACCCCGAGTACCTGGCCGCCGCCCTCCTGGAGAAGGAGGGCTTTGACCGCTACGAGTGGAAGGTGGAGCTCTTCATCAAGAAGATGGTGGCGGGCAAGGAGGAGGAAGCGCGGGCCCTCGCCCAGGAGCTCGGGGTCCGGGAGGAGCTTCTTGCGAAGATCCGGGAGATCCGCGAGGCGTGCAAGGAGGACGAGGAAAGGGTCCGGGCCCTAGGGGGGCTTTTCATCCTGGGCACCGAGCGGCACGAGTCCCGCCGCATAGACAACCAGCTCCGGGGCCGCGCCGGGCGCCAGGGGGACCCGGGGGGAAGCCGCTTCTACGTGAGCTTTGACGACGACCTTATGCGCCTCTTCGCCTCGGACCGGGTCATCGCCATGCTGGACCGGATGGGCTTTGACGACTCCGAGCCCATTGAGCACCCCATGGTGACCCGCTCCATTGAGCGGGCCCAAAAAAGGGTGGAGGACCGGAACTTCGCCATAAGGAAGCAGCTTCTCCAGTTTGACGACGTCTTAAGCCGCCAGCGGGAGGTGATCTACGCCCAGCGCCGCCTGATCCTCCTCGGCAAGGACGAGGAGGTGAAGGAGGCCGCTTTGGGCATGGTGGAGGAGACGGTGGCCTCCTTAGCGGAGAACTTCCTGAACCCCCAGGTCCACCCCGAGGACTGGGACCTCGAGGGCCTCAAGGCCGCCCTCCTGGACACCGCGCCCCAGCTTCAGGACTTCCCCTTTGAGGAGCTTAGGGGCCTGAAGGCGGAGGAGGGGGTGGAGCGCCTGGTGGAGGCCGCCCTCAAGGTCTACGAGGCCCGGGAGGCCGAGCTTTCCCCGCCCCTCATGCGGGCGGTGGAGCGCTTCGTCATCCTCAACGTGGTGGACTCCGCCTGGAAGGAGCACCTCCACAACCTGGACGTGCTTCGTCAGGGGATTTTCCTGCGGGGCTACGGCCAGAAGGACCCCTTCCAGGAGTACAAGTTTGAGGCCACCCGCCTCTTCAACGAGATGGTGGCCTTCATCAAGAGCGAGGTGGCCAAGTTCCTCTTCCGCCTCAAGGTGGAGGCCGAGCCCGTGCGCCCCGTGCGGGAGGCCCCCTACGTGCCCGTCCCCGAGCCCGAGGCGAGGCCCCAGGAGGCCGGGGTCTTTGGGGCGGCCAAGAAGCGGCCCTCCACCCCTCCTCCCCAGCCCGGCCTCTCCCGGGCCGAGCGCCGCCGCCTGATGCGGGAGGAGAAGAAGCGGAAGAAGGAGTAGCCCAGGGCCTGGCCCTGACCGGGGCCTCAGGCCTCCACCTGGAGGCTTGCCGGGTCTAGGTTGGTGTAGACGTGCTGGACGTCGTCCAGGTCTTCCAGGGCCTCCACCAGGCGCATCACCTTGGCGGCCTCCTCGGGGCCTAGGGCCACCACGTTCTGGGGGTGCTGGACCACCTCCACGGCCTCCACCCGGATGCCCCGGGCCTTCAGGGCCTCGGCGAGGCGGTAGGCCTCGGCGGGGTCGGTGTAGACGGTGAGGCTTTCCCCCTCCTCCTCGAGGTCCAGGGCGCCAAGCTCAATGGCCGCCTCCTGGGCCGCCTCGGTGTTCTCGCAGACCAGGACCCCCTTGCGCTCAAACTGCCAGGCCACGCTCCCCGAGGTGCCCAAGGAGCCCCCGTACTTACCGAAGACGTGGCGCACCTCGCCGGCGGTGCGGTTGCGGTTGTCGGTGAGGGCGTAGACCAAGACGGCCACCCCCCCGGGGGCGTAGCCCTCGTAGACCACCTCCTCGTACTGCTCGCCGCCCTCCCCGCCTCCCTGGAGCTTTTGCAGGAGCCGTTCTATGTTCTCCATGGGCACGTCGTCGGCCCGGGCGGCCTCAATGGCGTTCCGGAGCTGGACGTTGGCCTCGGGGTAGGGGCTTCCCCCGGCCCGGGCCGCCGCCTGGATGGCCCGGAGGTGCTTGGAGATGATCTTGCCGCGCTTGAGGTCGTTGGCGGCCTTCTTTCGCTTGATCTGTGCCCACTTGCTATGACCGGCCATGGCTCACCTCACCCATTATAGCCAGCTCCTCCAGCACCCTTTCCGCTAAGCGCTCCCCGGCTTCCCGGAAGGGGTGGAAGAGGAGGTCCACCCCGGCGGCCTTAAGGAGGGGGTCTTCCTCCAGGTGGAAGCTGGTGGCCGCCACCAGGCCGGAAAAGCCCCGCTCCTTGAGCCAGCGGGCGGCGAGGAGCTTGGCCTCGAGGTCCGGCAGGGCCAGGACCACGGCCTTGAGCCCCGAGAGGTCCAGCCTCTCCCAAAGCTCCGGGTCCTCGGCGTCCCCGTAGAGCACCCGCCGCCCCTTGGCCCGGTGGCGCTCCACCTTTTCCGGGTCGGCGTCTAAGCCCACGGGCCGCTCCCCTTTGGCCTGCAAAACCCGGTAGACCGCGCCCCCCGTGCGCCCCATCCCCACCACCAGGGCCGTGGCCCCGTCCAGCCGCTCCGGCTCCTGGTCGGGGTGGCGCCCAGGGCGCTCCAGGCGGAGGAGGAAGGGTTCTAAGCGCTTGTATAGGGTGTGGCTAAAGCGGGCCAGGGGGGCGGAGAGGGCCATGGAGAGGGCCACTAAAAGGGCCAGGGTGGGGAGGCCCGTGGGAAGGGCCCCCGTCCGCTCCAGGGCCAGGCCCACGATGAGGGCGAACTCCGAGTAGTTTCCCAGGTAGAGCCCGGCCACGAAGGCCGTCCTGGCCCTGAGGCCCGAAAGGAGAAAGAGGCCCAGGAAAAGGGGAGTCTTCAGGAGGGAGAGGAGGAGAAGCCCCCCAACGAGGCTCAGGTCCACCCCCTTAAGGCCCTGGCGCATGCCGATTTCCAGGAAGAAGGCCACCAGGAAGGCTTCCTTCAGGCTCCAGAGGGCCCGGCCCATCTCCGCTCCCTTGGGGTGCCCCGAAAGGAGGGCCCCCGCGAGGAGGGCCCCGAGCTCTGGGGAAAGCCCCACCTGGCGGAAGCCTTCCCCCCCGAGGAGGGCCACGCCGAGGCCGAAGAGGACCAGAAGCTCCTCGTGCCCGCTCCTTTCCAGAAGCCAGCTCACCCCGAAGCGGAGGAGGGGGAGGAAGAGGAGGAACACTGCCCAGGGGCTTAGCTCCTTGGCCCCGTAAAGCCCGAGAAGCCCCACGGCCACCAGGTCTTGCAGGATCAGGATGCCGATGGCCAGCCTCCCGTGGTAGGTGGTGAGCTCTTTTTTATCCTCCAGGAGCTTGGCCACCAGCACCGTGCTGGAGAAGGCCAGGGCCAGGGCCAGGGGGGGATTGGGCACCAGGAGGAAGGCCAGCAGCCCAAAGAGCAGGAGGTGAGCGCCCCCTACCCCCAGGACCCGGGGGTCCAGGAGGTCCCTTAGGCGGAGCTTGAGCCCCACGCTAAAGAGGAGGAGCAGGACCCCGATCTCCGCCGCCTGGGCCAGGAAGGCCGTTTCCCGGAAGCCCAGGCCGTGGAGGAGAAACCCCGCCCCCAGGTAGCCCACGAGGGGGGGCACCCCCTGGCGGCTCGCCACCAGGCCCAGGGCGAAGGCCACGCCCACCCACAGGGCTTCCATGCCCTAAGGGTAGCAGAGGAGGCCAAGGGGGTCCGGGTGTGCCTCCTCGGGCCCTACACCGAAAGGCCCCTAGGGCTTCCCCAGGGCCTTGTCCAAAAGGGCCTTCCACTCCTCGTAGGGGAGGAAGCCCGTGCGCTGCTCCCCGGCGATGAAGAAGGTGGGGGTCCCGGTGAGGCCGAGGTCGTTGGCCAGCCTCTGGTCGGCCAAGACGCCCTCCCGCATGCGCCCGGAGGCCAGGCATTGGCCGAAGCGGGCTTTGTCCAGGCCCAGCTGTTCGGCCAGGTCCACCAGGTAGCGGTCCAGGCCCTCGCCGCCGAGCCTCCCCCAGTCGCCCGCGGCGCGGAAGAGGGCCTCGTGGTACTCGTAGTAGCGGCCTTGCTCGTTGGCGCAGGCCGCGGCCTCTCCGGCCCGGATCACGTTCTCCTGCCCCGGGAAGGGGAAGTCGCGGAAGAGGTAGCGCACCTTACCGGTGTCTATGTATTCCGCCTTGAGCCGGGGAAGGACGTTCAGGGCGTGGTCTTGGCAGTGGGGGCAGAGGTAGTTGGAGAAGTCCACCACCACGAGGGGGGCGTCCTCCCGGCCCAGGGCGAAGCGGGCTCCTTGGGCCGGGTCCAGGCCCTTCTTCCCTTTGGGCCCGAGGAAGATCCAGCCCAGGCCCAGGAGGGCCAGGCCCAGGATGACCAGCACTAGGGCGCGGGGCATGGGCCTACTCTACCACGGGAAGGGTGAGAAGGCGTTAGGTGGGATAGGGGGCCTGCCGGGCTTCCCCTTCCGGGGTCACGTAGAAGGGAGAGGCGTCGGTGGAGACCAGGGTTTCCCCCTCTATGGCCTCCTGGAGGTCCCTGGGCAGGACGAACATGGCCTCGAGGTAGGGGGCGGTGAGGTGGCGGAGGGCGAGGCCCCGCTCCCGGATGCGGGCCTCTATGACCCCCTCGGAGAAGGCCGCCGGGTCAAAGGCGTCGGAGGCCAGGAGGAAGCCGAAGTTCAGGAAGAAGCCCGGGATGTGGTTCTTGTAGCTCCGCACGTACCGGAAGGCCTCCCGCACCGTGCGGTGGACCACGGGGTGGACCCGGTGGTGGGTGAGGAGGATCATCCCCGCCTGCATCCCCATCACGCCCCCCGGGTTCAGGTGGGCCTTCACCAGGCGGTAGAACTCCACGGTGTAGAGGAGCCGGGCCGGGTTCTCCTCCCCCACGGGGTCGGTGAGGTCAATGACGATGACGTCGTACCGCTCCTCCGTGCGCTCCAGGTAGGCCCGGGCATCGTCAATGACGAGGACGGCCCTGGGGTCGTCAAAGGCCCCCTGGTGCCACTCGGGCATGTGCCGCTTGGCCACCTCCACCAGCTCCCCGTCGATGTCCACCATCACCGCCCTTTCCACCGTGGGGTGCTTGAGGACCTCCCTAAGGGTGGCTCCTTCCCCGCCCCCCACGATGAGGACCCGCCTGGGCTCGGGGTGGGTGAGCATGGCGGGGTGGACCAGGGTCTCGTGGTAGACGTACTCGTCCCGCTCGGTGCTCTGCACGTCCTTGTCCAGGACGAGCACCTTGCCGAAGCCCTTGCTTTCAAACAGGAAGTAGTCCTGGTACCGGGTGCGCCCCGAGGCGATGACCCGCTCCATGCGGCGCACCATGGTCTCGTAGGGGGTGATGTGCTCAAAGAAGTACATCCCGTAGTCCATAACTCCTCCTCTTAGGCCTTTTCCGCGCCGAAGCCGCGGCGCTTAATGGCGTGCTCCGTGCCTCGCCAGTAGCGGAAGGCGGACTCCTCCTTGGCCCCGAAGGCCCGGGTGAGCCCTTTGAGCACCTCCTCCGGGTCCACCCCGTCCCGGTAGAAGTAGAGGTCCAGGGTGGCGGAGGCGTTGTCCTCGGGCCAGGTGTGGATCATCACCGCGGCCACGGGGCTCACCACCGCCGCGGAAAGCCCCTGGGGGTGGAACTTGTACACCACCGACTGGGCCGAATCCTTGGGGGCCCCGAGGCGCATCACCGCGTCCAGGAGGGCCGCCTCCACCATCTTGGGGTTTTCCAAAACCGACACATCGCACCCGTAGATCTCCGCTACCCAGCGCCCGCCCGGCACCGCTTCCACAAGGGCCCATGATAGCCCCCAGGGGGAGGGGGGGCAAGCCCCCTAGCCGAAGAAGTCCTTGAGCTGGTCCTTGGTGACGAGGACCTCCCGGGGCTTGGAGCCCTTGGGGGGGCCCACGATGCCCATGGCCTCGAGGGCGTCCATGAGCTTGCCGGCGCGGGCGTGGCCCACGGAAAGCCGCCGTTGCAGGCGGCTCACCGAGCCGTACCCCTCCTCCACCACGATCTCCGCCGCCTTCCTCAGGAGGGGGTCGGAGAAGTCCACCTCCCCGGGTCCTCCGGCCTCCGGGGCCCTTGGGGGCTCAAAGTCGGCTCCGTAAGCCTCGGCGAAGCAGTCTTCATAGCTTTGGCCCCGCAGGAAGCCGGCCAGGCGGGCCACCTCCTCCTCGGAAACGTAGGGCACCTGCAGGCGCACCGGCTTGGGGAGGCCCGGCTGGTGGAAGAGGGCGTCCCCCTGGCCGATGAGCTTCTCCGCCCCCTGGGTGTCCAGGATGGTGCGGGAGTCAAACCCGCTGGAGACGGCGAAGGCCAGGCGGGCGGGGATGTTCACCTTGATGAGGGAGGTGAGGATGTCCACGCTGGGCCGCTGGGTGGCGAGGACGAGGTGCATCCCCGTGGCCCGGGCCATCTGGGCGAGGCGCAAAATGGCCGCCTCCACCTCCTTGGGGGCGGTCATCATGAGGTCGGCGAGCTCGTCCACCACGATGACCAGGTAGGGCAGGGCCTCCTCGGGCCCCACCTTGGCGTTGTACTGCTCCAGGTTCCTCGCCCCCACCTGGCTCATCATCCGGTAGCGCCTTTCCATGTGGGCCACGGCCCCCTGAAGCACCCCGGCCGCCTCATCGGGGCTCGTGACCACGGGGCGCACCAGGTGAGGGATGCCCTCGTAGGGGGTGAGCTCCACCATCTTGGGGTCAATGAGGAGGAGGCGCAAGCTCGTGGGCAGGTGCTTGAAGAGGAGGCTCTGGATGAGGACGTTGATGGCCACGCTCTTTCCGCTTCCCGTGGAGCCGGCGATGAGGAGGTGGGGCATCTTGGCGAGGTCCCTCACCCAGATCTCCCCCTCTATGCTCTTGCCGAGGACGAGGGGGAGGAGGGCCTTGGCGTGCTGGAAGGCGGGGGAGAGGACGGCCTCGGAGAAGCGGACCAGTTCCCGCTTGGGGTTTGGCACCTCGAGGCCCACGGTGTTCTTCCCGGGGATGGGGGCCTCCACCCGCACCGCCCCCACCGCCAGGGCCCGGGCCAGGTCGTTTTGCAGGCTCTGGATGCGGCTGATCTTTTCCCCGGGGGCGGGAAGGAGCTCGTAGCGGGTCACGCTCGGTCCCCGGGCGTGGCCCACCACCTCCGCCTGGACCCCGAACTGCTTCAGGGTCTCGGCGATAGCCTTTTTCAGGCGCTCCGCTTCCTCCTCCAGGGCCCGCTTCCTTTCCTTGGGCTCCGGGGGGTCCAGGAGGTCGGGGGTGGGGAGGGCGAGGGCGGTGCTTTGGGCGGGGGAGGGCTTGGGGGCCTTCGGGGGTTTAGGGGCTTCCCGCGGGGGCTCGGGGAAGACCAGGTCCAGGTCTAGGGGGGGCTCGGGCTCCGGGGGGCTTTGGGCCTCGGGGGGAGGGGTGCCGGTGAGGAGGGCCCTAAGGCCTTCCCTCTGGGCCTCGGGGTGGGCCTGAAGGAAGCGGAGCCAGCGGGAAAACTCCTGGAAGCGGGCCTCCAGGTCCTCCACAAGGCTGGACGCCTCTTCCCACCGGGACTGCCTTTCCAGAAGGAGGCGCCTTCCCCGAAGGAGCCCCTTCGGGCTCGCCCGCACCCGGACCGGTTCCGCGAGCCCCTTGATGCGGGCGAGGAGGGCCTGGGCCTCGAGGAAGAGGGCGGCCCGTCTCTCCTCTAGGGCGTCCCTTAAGGGGCCCTCCCCGGCCAGGGGTTGGCTTAGGGCCTGGAGGAGGGCCTGGAGCCTGGGGAGAAGGGGGCGCTCCTCCTCGGCAAGGCGCCTCTCCAGCTCCGCTGCGCGTTCCTGAAGGAAGCTTTTTAGGGCCCTTTCCACCTCTGGGAGCTCCTTGGGGCTCAGGCTCTGGGCCAAGGCCTTGAGGGCGGCGTGCTCGGGGTAGAGGCGGGCGAGGGCGCCGATGCGGTGCCGCAGGAGGAGGGTCTTAACCCCGTGCCGCCCCTTGCGCACCCCTTCCACCCCAAGGCGGAAGGCGGAGAGGAAGAGGTGGAAAGGGGGGCGGCCCCGCCAAAGGTCCACCACCACGGAGGCTACAAGGAGGGGAAGGAAGAGCCCCAGGAGGCCGGCCTTGGCCTCCAGGGCCGCCTTCCAACCCTGGCCCAGCCTTCCGGAGAGGGGCCCGAGGAGGGGGAGGAGGCTTAGGGCCAAGAGGTGGAGGAAGAGGAGGTGGCGCAAAAGGGGCCTTAGGGGCTTATGGCGGTAGAGGGCGCGGGCCAGGGGAAAGAGGCTCAGGGCCAGGAGGTAGGCGGGAAGCCCGAGGAGGCCGTAGAAGTGGGTCTCCAGGAGGGTCCCGAGGGCGCCTGTGGGGACCCCCAAGGGGGCGAGAAGGAAGACTCCCAGCGCCGCCACCGCGGCGGACCAGGCCTCGAGGTCGCGGTTGGGAAGGGGTTTGGCGGTGGGCCTCCGCTTGGCCATCGGAGCCATTATAAAGGGCCGAGCCCCCTGGGGCGCAGGCCCCAGGGGGCTTCCGGTGAGGGAGGCTAGCGCTTGAGCTCCTTGATCACCGCCTGGGTGAGGTCGGTGTCCTCGTCGGCGTAGACCACGAGGCCCGACTGGGCCGCCACCTGGCGGCTCATGACCACGGCGAAGCCCTGGGCCTTGGCCACCTTGGCGATGGCCTGGTCCACCTCCTCGAGGATGGGCTTGAGCACGGGGTTCTGCCGGTCTTGCCACTTCTTGAGGGTGTCCTGGTAGGTCTTGGCCAGGGCCTCGTAGTCCTGGCGCTCCTTGGCCGTGGCCTGGCCGGAGCGCACCTTTTGGTCCAGGGGCTTGAGCTTTTCCTCCAGGGGGGCGAGCTCCTTGCGGGCCTGGGCCTGGAGCTCCTGGACCTTCTTGTAGTCGGGGTGGGCCTGCACCAGGGCATCGGCGTCCACGAAGCCCACGCGGGTGGCCACGTTCTTGTTCTGGGCCAGCATGGGGGTGAGGAGGGCGCCGAGGGCCAGGAAGAGGGCCGCGAGGGAAAGCCGCTTCATGGGAAAAAGCTTACGGGCCAAGGGTTAGGCGAAGGTGAGAGGAGGCTGCCTTTCCTTTAGGGGTGAGGGCGTGTAGGATGGGTGCCCGGAGGTGGATATGCGCAAGGCGGCGTGGCTTTTCCTGTTTCTCCTTCTGAGCGGCCTGGCTTCGGCCCAGCGGGCGGTTTCCTTGAGGCTATCCCTCCCCAACCCCGGCCCGGGGCTTGGGCTCGGCCTCGAGGCTCCTTTGGAGCGGAACCTGGCCTTCCGCGCCTTCGGGGACCTTTTCCCCGGGGGGCCCAGCGTCCTCTTGGCCGGGGAGGTCCTCTTCAAGCCCGACCTGGGCCAGCTGGACCGGGACCTGAGGGGCATCCGCCCCTACTTTGGGGGAGGTCTTGGCGCCTATTTCGGCGGCGCGGGGGAGGTGGGGCTCCACCTCTCTTTTGGGGCGGAGTTTCTCCTGGACCCCCGCACCGGCTTCTTCGTGGACGGGGAGTACTTCTACGCCTTTGGCGGCGGCCGCTTTGGCCGCGCGGTGATCGGGGCCAACCTCCGCTGAGGCTGGTCTTCCCCCTCCGGCGCGCCGGAGGGGACATTTTTCACCGGGCCTCCGGGTAGACTAAAAGGGGAGGTGAACCATGCTGGTCCGGGACTGGATGACCAAGAACCCCCTCACCGTCCCCCCCGATACCCCCGTGCTGGAAGCCATCAACCTTTTGAAGGGCCGGGGCTTTCGCCGTCTGCCGGTGGTGAAGGACGGCAAGCTCATCGGCCTGGTCACGGACAAGGACCTGAAGGACGCCATGCCCTCCAAGGCCACCACCCTCTCGGTGTGGGAGCTCAACTACCTTCTCTCCAAACTCACGGTGCAGGAGGTGATGGCCAAGCCCGTGGTCACCGTGGGGGCCGAGGAGCCCCTGGAGAAGGCGGCGCTCCTTATGGAGGAGAAGAAGATCGGCGGCCTCCCGGTGATGGAGGGGGAGAGGCTGGTGGGCATCATCACCGTGACCGACGTGCTTCGGGCCTTCATTGAGGCCCTGGGCCTGAAGCTTGGGGGCCTTCGCATCACCGTGGACGTCCCCGACGTGCCCGGGGCCCTGGCCCAGATGGCCCAGGCCGTGCCCCCGGCCAACATCGTTTCCATCGCCACGGCGGCCCATCTTCCCAGCTACCAGCGCCTGGTGATGCGGGTGGTGGGGGAGCAGGTGGAAAAGGTCCCCGACCGCTTGAGGGCCGCGGGGGAAAGGGTGGTGGACGTCCGGGCCGGTTAGGCGCCGTTCTGGTAGGCGGGGTAGGAGCCCAGGACCTTCAGGAAGGCCGCCCGCCTCAGGAGGCCGAGGAGGGCTTGGGCGGGTCCTGGGTCTTCCACGTGGCCCTCGAGGTCCAGGTAAAAGAGGTAGCTAAAGGGCTTGTCCCGGCGGGGCCTGGACTCCAGCTTGGTGAGGTTGACCCCGGCCTCGGCGAAGACGGAAAGGGCCTCCAAAAGCCCCCCCGGGCGGTGGCGTACGGCGAAAACGACGCTGGTCTTGTGGGGGCCATCCCCCTTTTTCGTCTCCTCGCGCCCGATGACGAAGAAACGCGTGTAGTTGTGGGGGTAATCCTCTATGTTCTCCGCCAGGACCTCGAGGCCGTAAAGCTCCGCCGCCCGCCTCGAGGCGATGGCCCCCACCCCGGGCTCGGGGTGCTCCGCCAGGGCCCGGGCGGCCCCCGCGGTGTCGTAGACGGGGATGGGGGTAAGGCGCATGCGGGCCAGGAAGCCGTCGCACTGGGCCAGGGCCTGGGGGTGGCTCTTCACCGCGTGCAGATCCTTGAGCGTCGTGCCCTTGGGGGCGAGAAGGCAGTGCTCCACCCGGTGGACGATCTCTCCCACCACGTGGAGGTCGCTTTCCAGGAGGAGGTCGTAGGTCTGGTTGATGCTCCCCGCCGTGGTGTTCTCCACCGGCACCACCCCAAGCTCCGCCTCGCCCGCCTCCACCGCCTCAAAGACCTGGTGAAAGGTGGGAAAGCCCACGGGCTTCGCCTCGGGGAAGGCCTTGAGCAGGGCCTCTTCGCTGTAGGCTCCTTCTGTGCCCTGGAAGGCGATCCTCATCGCCCCATGATACCTTTCCTGGGAGCCTGGCGGGAAGGCCACCCTTGGCGTAGCATGGGTTTCGTGGCGCGCCTTCTCGTGGTGGACGACGATCCTCGCATCCGCTACCTCCTGGAGGTGCTTCTTTCCGGCTCGGGCCACGAGGTGGTCTTGGCGGACTCGGCCAAGACCGCCCTGGAGTACCTGCGCAAGGAGACCCCCGACCTCGTCGGTTGCCCTTGGAGGGGGACGGTCTCCTGGAAGACCTCGCCCGGGCCCTGTACCCTTGAAGGGTGTGGGAGCTTTCGGAAATCCAAGAGCCCGAGGCCTGGAATGCCCTCGTGGCGGCCTTTCCCATCACCAGCGCCCTCCAGTCCTGGGGCTGGGGGGAGGTGAAGCGCCTTTCCGGTTGGGTGCCTAAGCGCTTTCTGGTGTACCGTGAAGGCGAGCTCCTTGGGGCGGCCCAGGTCCTCCTCAAATCCCTCCCCGGGGGCCTGACCCTGGCCTACGCCCCCAGGGGGCCTGCCCTCCGCCACCTCCAGGACCTCCCCGCCGTGGCCCGGGCCCTGGCCCGGGGGGTGAGGGCCACCCACCTCGTCCTGGAACCGGAGGCGGGCCTTCCCGCCGAGGCCGAGGCCCCCCTCTTCCCCGGCCTCTTGCCGGAGGAGCCCGTGCAACCGGGCTTTTCCCTCTGGCTGGACCTCACCCAAGGGGAGGAGGCCCTCCTTAAGGGCATGAAGGAGATGCACCGGAGGAACGCCAGGCTGGCCCTCAAGCGGGTGGATCTGGCCATAGAAGGGGAGGGAGCTTTTGGGGAGTTTTTCCGCCTGTTTGAGGAGACCAATCGGCGGGCTAAGCTTCTGCAGCATTCCGAGGCCTACTACCGGGCGGTCCTCAAGGAGATGAACCAGCCCTTTGGGGAGGCCTTCCTCGCCCTGGCCCGTAAAGAGGGGGAGGCCCTGGCGGCGGGCCTTTTCGTGGCCTTCGCCGGCAAGGTGGACTACCTCTACGGGGGAAGCAGCCGGAAGCACCCGGAGGCCAAGGCCCCCATGGGCATGCACCTGGCCGCCATCCGCCATGGCCTTGCCCGGGGGTACCGGGTCTACGACCTCTGGGGCGTGCCCAGGACCCCCGAGGGGAGCCACGCCGAGGGCATTTTCCGCTTTAAGGAGGGCTTTGGGGGAAGGCGGGTCCAGTTTCCCGCCTACACCCTGCCCCTTTCCCCTCTCTACCGCCCCTTGAAGGCCCTTCTCCGGCTGCGGAAGACCTGGGTGAACCTGCGGGTGCGGGGCAACCCTAGGGACGTCCTGGGCTAGGCGTCATCTTTCTCAAGGAGGTTGGGCTATGGTGAGGGGCGTGGGGCGCCTCCTTCTTCCCCTCTTCCTCCTTCTCCTCCTCGCCTTTTGGTTGGCGCCCCGGCCCAAGGCCCCGACGGTGCCGCCTGGCGTGCGGCTTGAGGGGGTGGAGTTCCGCCTCTTCCCCGAGGAGGAGGGGGTGGAGTGGCGTTTCCGGGCCGAGGAGATGGTGGAGGAGGGAGGGGTCTTCCGCATCCGCGGGGGGCTTTCCGGGGCCCGGTACGTGGGGGGCAGGCTGGACCTGCGCCTGTTCGCCCCCGAGGTGGTGGTGGAGCCGGGGGACAACCTCCGCCTTCCCTACGCCCGGGTGGAGATCCTCCAAGGCTGCTACCGCCTGGAGCTTTCCGCCCCAGGCAGGGGGGAGGTGCTCATCCGGCAGAAGGAAGGCTTCCAGGCCCCTTGGGTGCGGATAGAGGCTCCCAACCTCCGGGGCGAGGCTTGGGAGTTCCGCTCGGACTTCGCCCTGGAGAGGATGGAAGCGGCCCGCCCCCGCTTTTCCTTCCCCGCCGGGGGGAGTTTTGGACCTTGCACCGTGGAAGGAGGACGTTCATGAGGCGATGGGGATGGCTCCTGGTTTTAGGTCTGGCTTTGGCAACGGCCAACGTGCGGGTGATCCAGGTGGAGGGAGGTCGGCTTTCCGGGGACCTCCGCTACGGCCCCTGGGTCTTTGAGGGAGGGGTGAAGGGACGGGTCAAGGACCTCACCATTGAGGCCCCCAGGGCCACCCTCACCGCCCCTAAGGGCAAGACCATGCAGGAGGCGGAAGGGGAGCGGGAGGCCCGGTTTGAGGGGGGTGTGGTGGTGCGGAGGGGGCGGGTGGAGGCCAGAGGGCCCCTCTTGGTCTACCGGGAGAAGACCGGGGAAGGGGAGCTTCAGGGGCCTGCCCGGATGCGCCAGGAGCCCAAGCCCGGGGAGGACCCCGTGGAGGTGGAGGGGAGCCGCATGACCTTCCAGGTGGACACGGACACCTCCACCAGCGAAAACGCCCTCCTCCAAAGCGGAAACCAAGAGGGGCGGGCGGGCTTCGTCTACTACGAGGAGGAGCGGGGCCTCGCCGTCTTCACCGACCCCAAGGAGGTGGTCCTCACCCGGAAGCGCAAGGACGGGGACCTGGTGATCCGGGCCAGGGAGGTGCGAAGCCTCACCGGCTCCAAGAGGCTCATCGCCACAGGCGGGGTGCGGCTCCAAGACGGGGACCTCCTTACCACCGGGGAAAGCCTCTACTACGACGACACCACCGGGGAGGCCATCGTGCTGGGAAAGCCCGCGGTGAGCGAGAACAAAAAGGAAGGCTTCCGGCTCTCCGGCGCAAGCCTCCTCCACAACGTGAACCGCCACCAGGTGCGGGTCTACGGCAAGGCCTTCCGCCTGCCCCTGGAGGAGTTTAGGAAGCTCGGGGAGAAGTAGGTGCCCCGGTTTAGGCTCCTTCTCCTCGCCCTCTTTGGCCTCGCCCTCGTCCTGGCCCAGGAGGTCTACCGCCCAGAGGTGGAGCTCGTCCGCAAGGACAAGAAGGTGGTGGCCTGGGTCTCGGGGGAGGAGGGGAGCCTCTTCTACGCCGACTACGGGGACCTCTACGTGGGGGAGCTTCGGGGCCTCGAGGAAGACCGGGTGGCGGTGGGGGAGAAGACCTTCTTCCGGGACGGGGGAAGCGCCCTCGAGGAGGGCCTTTCCCCGGGGGACCGGGTGGAGGCCGCCTACAACAAGGACCTCCTCCGGGACGGGCTTCCCTACCTGATGCGCCTGCGGCGGGCCGGGGAGGGAAAGGCCGAGACCTACCTCCGCCTCGTCCTCTATGACCCGAAGGGCGTGGAGGTGCGGCTCGGGGAGGGGGTGGAGGCCCGGGGGCCCCTCGGGGTGGTGGAGCGGGGGGGAGAGGAGGCCCTCTTCCTCTCCGGGGGGGAGGCCCGCTTTGTAGAAGAGGAGGGGCGTTTGGACCTCCGCCCGGGTCCGGGGGAGGTGGTTGTGGCCCAGGGCGCGGTGCGGGTGCGGGGAAGCCGCCTCCGCTACCTGAACGACACCGGGGAGGCCTTCCTGGAGGGGCCCTTGCAGGTGGAGCGCCAGGGGGAAAGGCCCCTAAGCGGCAAGGCGGGAAGCCTCCGCTACCTCCTGGACGAGGACGCCCTCTGGCTCCTGGGCGGGGTGGAGTTCGCCCAGGGGGGGCGCGCCACCCGGGCCGAGCGGGCCCTCCTGAAGGAGAAGGAGGGGTACGCCTACCTCTTTGGCGGCGTGGAAAGCCGGGACGAGAAGGGCTTCGTGCGGGGGGAGCGGGTGCGCTACGCCCTTAAGACGGGGGAGGTGGTGGTCTTGGGGCGGGTCCTGGGGGAGTTCAGGGAGTGACCCCGGCCATGAGGAGGCCGAGCCTTTCCTCGGTGGCCTCCTCGGGAGAGAGCTCCCCCACGATGCGCCCCCCGTGCATCACCAGGATCCGGTCGGAGAGGGCGAGGATCTCGGAGAGGTCGGCGGAGACCAAGAGCACCGCCATCCCCTGGTCCCGGGCCCGGACCAGCTCCCGGTGGATGAACTCAATGGCCCCCACGTCCACGCCCCTCGTGGGCTGGGCGGCCACGAGGAGCCTGGGGCCCCTTAGAAGCTCCCTTCCCACCACGATCTTCTGCTGGTTGCCCCCCGAGAAGCGCCGGGCGGAGAGGGCGGTGGACCGGGGACGGACGTCGTAGGTTTCCACCAGCTTCCTTGCGTGCTCCTCTGCGCTCCGGTCGTCCAGGAACCCCAAAAACCCCAGGAAGGGGGGGTGGTGCTGGTCCCCGAGGACGGCGTTTTCCTTCACGGAGAAGTCCAGCACGAGGCCGCGGGCGAGCCGGTCCTCGGGCACGTGGCTTGCTCCTAGGTCCCTGACCCCCCGGGCCGAGGCGGGGAGGGGCTGGCCCAGGAGGAGGGCCTTGCCCCTATAGGGCCTGAGGCCGGTGAGGGCCTCCACGAGCTCGGTCTGGCCGTTCCCCTCCACCCCGGCGATGCCCACGATCTCCCCGGCCCTCACCCGGAAGCTCACCCCCTTGAGGCGGGGCGGGGCCTCGAGGCCCTCCACCTCCAGGACCACTTCTTTAGGCCTCGCCGGGGCCTTTTCCACCCTCAGCACCACCTCCCGGCCCACCATCATCCGGGCCAGGGCCTCGAGGGAGGTCTCCCGGGTCCTGACCGTGCCCACCACCTTGCCGTCCCGGACCACGGTGACCCGGTCCGAGACCTCCAGGACCTCCTTCAGCTTGTGGCTGATGAAGATGGCGGCGTTGCCCCTCGCCACGTAGCCCCGGAGGAAGCGGAAGAGCTCCTCGGCCTCCTGGGGGGTGAGGACGGCGGTGGGCTCGTCCAGGATGAGGATCCTGGCCTCCCGGTAGAGGGCCTTGAGGATCTCCACCCGCTGCTGCAGGCCCACGGGGAGGTTCTCCACCTTCTCCTCCAGGGGCACCTCAAAGCCCAGGGCCTCCATGAGGGCCGTGGCCTTTCTGCGGGCGGCCTCGAGGTCCAGGAAGAGGGGGCTTCCGGGCTCCAAGCCCAAGACCAGGTTCTCCAAGACGGTGAAGGGCTCCACCAGCATGAAGTGCTGGTGGACCATGCCGATGCCCGCCCTTATGGCGTCCAGGGGGCTTTTCGGCCGGTAGGGCTTCCCGTCCACCCACATCTCCCCGGCGTCGGGGGGCTGGAGCCCGTAGACGATCTTCATCAGGGTGGACTTGCCCGCCCCGTTCTCCCCCACGAGGGCCAGGACCTCCCCCCACTCCAGGTCCAAGGAGATGCGGTCGTTCGCCAGGACCAGGGGGAAGCGCTTGGTGATGTCCTTGAGGACCAGGGCCTTCGCCACGGCCGGAGTATACAAGAAGGCCGGGGGTCTGGCCCCCGGCCCCAAGCCTTGGGCCTAGCGGCTTTCGGGCACCTTGATCTGGCCCTTGATGATCTGCTGCTTGAGGACCTCCAGCTTGCTCACCACGCCCGCAGGGATCAGGGCCTTGTTGTACTGGTCCAGGGCGTAGCCCACGCCGTTGTTGGCCAGGCCGAACTCCCTCACCCCGCCCTTGAAGGCCTTCTGCACCACGCTCTTGATGACCTCGTAGGTGGCCACGTCCACCCGCTTCATCATGGAGGTGAGGCCGTGGTTCAGGGTGGCGGGGTTGTTGTCGGTGTCGCCCAGGTAGTTCTGGTTGGCGTCCACGCCGATGAAGAAGAGGGGGGTGGCCTTGGTGCCGTCGGTGCCGCAGGCCTTGGTGTAGTCGGCGTACTTGGGCACCTTGGCGTAGGGGTCGGCCTTGCGCACGAACTTGACGCTACCCCCTTCCTTGAGGCACTTGGCCTGCTTCACGTAATCGATGAGCCCGAGGCCCGAGCCGCCCGCGGCGGCGTAGATGATGTCCGCCCCCTGGCGCACCTGGGCCGCGGCGATCTCCTTGGCCTTGGCGGGGTCGTTCCAGGCGGCGGGGGTGTTGCCCACGTAGCCCACCAGCACCTTGCCCTGGATCTTGTCCTCCTTGAAGGCGTACTCCGCCCCGGCGCGGAAGCCCGCCTCAAACTTGTGGATGAGGGGGATGTCCATGCCCCCGATGAAGCCCACCACGCCGGTACGGGTCATCTTGCCGGCGATGTAGCCCACGAGGAAGCTCCCCTCGTGCTCGCGGAAGACCAGGCCCACGGCGTTTGCGAGCTTCCCCTCCCCGGGCACGGCGTCAATCACGGCGAAGTTCACCTTGGGGAACTCCTTGGCCGTGGCGGTGATGGCGGGCTCGTTGGCGAAGCCCACCCCGATCACCAGGTCAAACCCCTCCTCGGCGAAGGTGCGGATGCCCTGGCCCACCTGGGAGGGGTCGGCGGGCTCAAAGTCAAAGAGCTTGATCCCGAAGTCCTTGGCCGCCTTCTGCGCCCCTTCCCAGGCGGACTGGTTGAAGGAGCGGTCAAACTTGCCGCCGGCGTCAAAGGCGATCCCCACCCGCACCTGGGCCAGGCCGAGACCCAGGGCCAGCACCGCGATAAGCGCTATAGCTCGTTTCATGTTCACCTCCGTGGCTCTTCGCCGGGGTCTATTATACCGAGGGGTAATCCCACCAGCCACTTTTCAAGCCCCTCCTACGCCTCACGGACCGCCACCGCCCAGGCCGCGCGCGAGCCTTTCGGTCAGGGGCGAGATTCCCGCTTATAGGGTAAGATGTTTTGACCTGGTATAAGATGGGGGCGTGGACCTAGGGCTGGTGACCGATACCGCTTCAGACCTTTCCCCAAAGGCGCTGCAGGAGGAGGCCGTGGGTCTGGTGCCCATCTACG
>NZ_JBWGQW010000011.1:0-40094 GCF_056332225.1 Thermus sp.
CGTCTTGATGACGGCCCCGGGCTCGTAGGGCTTGCCCAGGAAGACGCCCCGCCCCTCCACCTCGAGGCGGGCGTTGGTGTGCTTGTGCCAGATGATGGGGTTCAGGTTGTCAAAGCCGATCCTCCTGCACCGGACCTGGATGTCGGCGTGAAGGGGGAAGACCAGGTGGCGCCCGAAGCGCCTTCGCGCCACGGCCACGTCCCCCACCACGACGACGAGCCGGCCCCCGGGCACGAGGAGGCGGAAGACCTCCCGCCACACCCGGTCCAGCTCGTCCAGGAAGGCCTCGTAGTCCTCAATGTGGCCGAGCTGGCCCGGGGCGTCCTCGTAGCGCTTGAGCGTCCAGTAAGGGGGGGAGGTGAGGACCAGGTGGACCGAGGCCTCGGGAAGCTCGGCGAGAACCGCACAGGCGTCCCCGATGCGGAGGGCATAGGAGGCGCCCAGGGACGGGCCCGGACCGCGGACCTCGCCCGCACCCTGCGCCGGAGGAACCGGGGCATGCCTCATTGGAGGCGATTATACGGGGTCTTCCGCCAAGGCGATCCCCTCAGGCCACTCCCCCCCGAGGGCGCGCCAAGCCGCCGCCATGTCCTGGGGCACGGGGGCCAAGAACTCCAGGACGCGCCCCGTGCGGGGGTGGGGGATGCGGAGCTCGTAGGCGTGGAGGGCCTGGCGCCCGATATGGGGGCTCCGTTTCCCGTAGAGCTCGTCCCCCAGGATGGGGGCCCCGAGGTGCTTGAGGTGGACCCGGATCTGGTGGGTGCGCCCCGTGTGGGGCCTCGCCTCCACCAGGGCGTAGGGGCCAGAAACCTTGAGGAGGGCGAAGTCGGTTTCGGCGTAGCGGGGGGCGATGCCCCCCACGTGCATCTTGTGCCGCTCCACGGGGTGGCGGCCGATGGGGGCGATGAGGGTGCCCTCCCGGGGATGGCCCTCGGTGAGGGCCAGGTAGCGCTTCATCACCATCCGGTCGCGGAAAGCCTGGGAGAGGGCCTCGAGGGCCCCGGGGTGCTTGGCCACCACCAGAACCCCGCTCGTGTCCTTGTCCAGGCGGTGGACGATGCCGGGGCGAACAAGCTCGGGCCTCGAGGCCTGGGCTTCGCCCCCCTCTAGGGGGAAGTAACGGCCCAGAAGGGCGTTCACCACCGTGCCGGTGTAGACCCCCGGGGCGGGGTGGGTGAGGAGGCCCGGGGGCTTATTCAGGACCAGCATGTCCTCGTCCTCGTAGAGGACGGGCAAAGCGAGGTCCTCCGGCACCACCCAGGGCCTTTCCTCGGGAGGGGCCACCACCACCTCCTCCCCCTTTAGGCGGTAGGCGGGCTTGGAAACCACCTTCTCCCCCACCCGCACCCGGCCCTGGGCGATCCAGGCCTGGGCCCGGGCCCGGCTCACCCCCAAGGCCTCGGCCACGGCTTGGTCCAGGCGAAGGCCCTCCCTGCGGAAGCGCACCACGCTCCCCATGATACGCACCCGGAGGCGGACTAGGCCAGCGGCCACCCCCCTCCTGGCGCGGGGGGACGCCCCGCCCTACATGAACCGCTTCCTGCGCTTGTAGGCCTTGACCTCCTTGAAGCTCTTCCGCCCCCCTCCCTTGGCCACCCCCAGGTAAAACTCCTGCACGTCGGGGTTCTCCAGGAGGCTTTCCCGGTCCCCCTCCAAGACGATCCGCCCCGTCTCCATGATGTAGCCGTAGTGGGCCACGGAAAGGGCCATCCGGGCGTTCTGCTCCACCACCAGGACCGTTACCCCCTCCTCCTGGTTCACCCGGGCCACGATCTCGAAAATCTCCCGCACGAGAAGCGGGGCGAGGCCCAAGGAGGGTTCGTCCAGGAGGAGGAGCTTGGGCCTCGCAAGGAGGGCCCGCCCGATGGCGATCATCTGCTGCTCCCCGCCCGAGCAGTACCCGGCGAGCCGGTGCCTGAGGTCGGCCAGGCGGGGGAAGTAGTGGTAGATCCGGTCCAGCTCCTCCTTGAGGTGCCGGCTCCCCTGGGTCAGGGTCCCCACCTTGAGGTTTTCCTCCACCGTGAGGTGTTTGAAAACCCTCCGGCCCTCCAGCACCTGCACGATGCCCTGTTTCACGATCTCCTCGGGGGGGCGGTTCTGGATGGGCTCTCCCCGGTAGAGGATCTCCCCCCGCACCACCTCCCCGTCCTCGGGAATGAGGAGGCCGGAGATGGCCCTCAAGGTGGTGGTCTTCCCCGCCCCGTTGGGGCCTAAGAGGGCGGTGATCCGCCCTTCCGGGACCTTGAGGGAAACGCCCCTCAGCACCTGGACGATGTCGTGGTAGACCACCTCGATGTTGTTCACCAAAAGGAGGATGGGGCCGAGGTCCTCCGGGCGGGTGGGGTTAAGGGTGTCCATGGCGCTTGGGAAAGGGGCCCGGGGTGTCCCGGGCCCCGGGAGGAGGGCTATTTGCCGTAGTGCACCTTGCGGAAGAGGGCCGAGGTGAAGGGCTCGGTCACGGGCACGAAGCGGCCGCCCTTGGCCTCGAGGATCCTAAGCCCTTCCGCCCCGGTGTGCTCGCTCTTGGTGAAGTCAATCTCAATGCCCTGCTTAGTGGAAACGGCGAAGCCCGGCTTGAAGGCGTTGGGCCCGTTCATGCCCACGATGGCCTGGTAAACGGTTTCGTTGTTCACCCGCTTGAAGCGCTCCTGGGCCCGGCGGATGGCCTCCACGGCGATGGCCGCCGCCAGCATCCCGTTGGTGTAGTTGGTGCTTTCGGCGATGGCCTGGGGACGCCCGTACTTCTGGGCCAGCTCCTTCTGCAGTCGGATGCCCGGGGTGTCCTCGTGGTACATGTAGAAGCTGGTCGCCCAGAGGAAGCCCTCCGCCGCCTCCCCCGCCAGCTTGATAAGGTCCGTGCCACCCGTGTAGTGGGCCCCGAGCTGCCGCATCTTCTTGTCCAGGCCCAGGCGCTTGGCGTCCTTCAGGATGTTGGCCACGGGGCCCGCCACGTTCTGGTGAATGATGTACTCCACCCCCACCTGCTCAAAGCGCTTGAGAAGGGCGGTGTTGTCCAGGTTGCCCGAGCCCACCTCCTGCACGTCCACAATCTGCAGGCCAAGCTGCTGGGCGGCCTTCCTGGCGTCCGCCACGGGAGCCCGGCCGAAGGGGGAGGGGTTCACCACCAGGGCCACCTTAGCCCCCTTCTTCTGCTTGGCGATGTACTCCAGGAGGGCCACCACCTGCTCGGAGTAGGTAGAGGTAGGGATGAAGAAGTAGTCGTTGTTGGGAGGGTCAATGAGCTCCACGTGCATGGAGGCGGGGATGGTGGGGATCTTGAGCTCCTGGATCAGGGCCTTGAGCTGGAGGTTGGCCCCGGTGGCGTAGGAGAGGAAAAGGGGGATCTTGAAGCGGTCCACCGCCTCCTCAAAGAAGCGCTGGGTGTTGGCGTTGTTGTACTGGTCGTCCCGCACCACGCAGTTCAGGACCACCCCAGGCACCAGCTTCCGCTCGTTGGCGTACTTGCAGTAGTCCTCCACCGCCGCCCCGTAAGGGGCCCCCGCGTCCGAGGTGGGCCCGGTGATGGCCCCCGACCAGAAGAGGGTGACCTGCTGCTGGCCCATGGCCAACCCTAAGACCGCCGCTACGCCTACCAGTGTCCTCCTCATACGCTTCCCTCCCTTTGCGAACCCCGTGCGGGGGGTTGCCTAATACCTAAAGGGCCAGGTGCGGAAGTAGCTTCGCACCAGGCGCCACCAGTTGTAAAGCCCCCGGGGCTCAAACACCAGGAAGAGGACGATGACGAGGCCAAAGGCCAAGGGCCTCAGGGCGCTCGCCACGTCCACCCCGGCCACGCTGAAGCCCAGGGCCTTGATGAAGTTGGAGAGCGCCTCCATGTTGACGTCCAGAAGCTCCAGGAAGGCGGGCCCGAGGAAACTCCCCACCAAGGTCCCAAGCCCCCCCACGATGGCCATGGCCAGGAGCTTGATGGAGACGGCGAAGGTGTAGTCCTCTATGACCACCGCCCGGGAGAGGTAGGCGTAGAGCACCCCCGCCACCCCGGCGTAGAAGGCGCCCAGGGCGAAGGCGAAGAGCTTGGTGCGACCTGGGTCCATGCCCATGGCGTCCGCCGCCCGGTCGTTGTCCCGCACCGCCACCAAAGCTCTCCCGTAGCGGGTGCGGAGGAGGTTCCGCCAGAAAAGGGCAAGGAGAACCAGAACGGAAAAGGCCACGTAGTACCAGAAGTGGTAGTGGTTGCGGAAGCCCGCCTCGTAGCCCAGAAAGCTCGCCCGGGGCATGTCCATGGCCCCGCCCTGCTTGAGGAGGGGCATATGCCCCACGACCCACTCAAACACCACCTGGAAGGCCAGGGTGGCGAGGGCCAGGTAGAGGTGCTTCACCCTGAGGCTCGGGATGCCCACCAGGAAGCCGAAGAAGGCGGCCACCAAGCCCCCTATGGGGATCAGCAGAAGGAAGGGCAGGCCCTGGGGGGCGAGAAGGGCCGCGGTATAGGCCCCCACCCCCATGAAGGCCGCCTGGCCGATGTTGATGAGGCCGGCGTACCCCGTGGTGATGTTGAGGCCCAAGACCGCCACGCTGTACACCAGGATGAGGTCCAGGATAAACACCTGGGTGCGGGAAAGGAACTGGGGAAGGACCAGGAGAAAGGCCAGGAAGAGGAGCAAGGAAACCAGCTCCCGATGGGTGGCGAAGATGCTGGTGTCTTGTCGGTAGCTGGTGCGGTAGTTTCCGGTCTGCGCCCAAGGGTTCCTCATACGCGCTCAATCTCCTCGGTGCCGAAAAGGCCGTGGGGTTTGAACCAGAGGACCAAAAGGAGGACCAGAAAGGGGAAGACGTCCCGGGTACCCCCGCCGGGCACAAAGGGGTCCAGAAAGCCCGCCGCCAGGTTCTCCAAAACGCCGATCAGGATACCCGCCACCACCGCCCCGGGGATGGAATCCAGCCCCCCCAGGATGACCACGGGGAAGACCTTGAGGCCGATATGCACCAGCCCGTCCAGGTTGAGACCGGAAATGGTGCCCACCACCATCCCCGCCGCCGCCGCCGTGAGCCCGGCGGCCGCCCAGGCCAGGGCGAAGACCCGCTCCACGGAAACCCCGAGGCTCATGGCCGCCATCTGGTCGTCGGCCACCGAGCGCATGGCGATGCCCAGGGTGGAGCGCTGGAAGAACCAGGTGAAGAGGGCGAGGAAGACCAGGGTGAAGGCCACCGCCAGGAGCTGAGCGTAGGAGACCTGCACCCCGAGAAGGCTCACCCCTCCTTGGGGGAGGAAGCTAGGGTAGCTGAAGTTCCCCGCCCCAAAGGGGGTGAGGTGGATGAGCCCGTCCAGCAGGGAGGCCAGGCCGATGGTGGCCATGATGACGGAGATGATGGGTTGCCCCACCATGCGCTTGAGGAAGACCCGCTCCACCCCGAAGCCCAGGAACGCGGTGAGGGCGAGGGCCAAGGCCGCCGCCAGCAAAAACGGAGCGCCCAGGGCCGTCATGGCAAAGTAGGCCAGAAAGGCCCCGATGGCGATGAACTGCCCTTGGGCGAAGTTCACCACCCGGCTCGCCTTGTAGATGAGGACAAACCCCAAGGCTGCCAGGGCGTAGACCAGCCCCAGCACCACCCCGGAAAAGAAAAGCTGCAGGAAAAAGCTCACGCCAACACCCCCTCTTCCAGGTCCCACACCGGCACCCTGGCCCGCACCCGCTGCAAGGTGCCGTCCTGGTAGCGGTACTCCGCCTCCACCTCCACCTCCCCCGCCCCCGAGTAGAGGGCCTCCACCAGGGGGAGGTACTTCTTGGCGATGAGGCCCCGGCGCACCTTGCCCGTGCGGGTGAGCTCCTCGTCGTCGGCGTCCAGGAGCTTGTAGAGAAGGACGAAGCGCCGGACCCTAAGCTCCTCGGGAAGCTCGGCGTTCACCTTCTCCACCTCCTTGCGGATGAGCTCGGCCACCTCGGGTTTGAGGGAGAGGTCCAGGTAGGTGGTGTAGGCCAGGCCCCGGTCCTCGGCCCACTTGCCCACGGTCTGGGGGTCTATGTTGAGGAAGGCCGCCAAAAAGGGCTTGCGGTCCCCGAAGACCACGGCCTCCTTGATGTAGGGGGAGAACTTGAGCTTGTTCTCCACGAACTGGGGGCTGAAGGCCGTACCCCTCTCGGTGCGCATCACGTCGGAGAGGCGGTCAATGACCACCAGGTGGCCGTCCTCGGTGAGGTACCCCGCGTCCCCGGTGTGAAGCCAGCCGTCCCCAAAGGTCTCCTGGGTGGCCTCGGGCCTTTCCCAGTACCCGGCGCAGACCGCATCGGAGCGGAGGAGGATCTCCCCCGCCTCGCTGATCCGGACCTCGGTCCCAGGGATGGGCAGGCCCACGGTGTCGTGGCGCACGTCGCCGTCCCGGTGGACGAAGGCGATGCCGATGATCTCCGTCTGGCCGTAGATCTGCTTGAGGTTGACGCCTATGGCGTGGAAGAAGCGGAAGACGTCAGGCCCGAGGGCCGCTCCTCCGGTGTAGGCGCGTCTAAGGCGCAAAAAGCCCAGCTGGTCCCTTAAGGGCTTGAAGAGGGCCTGGTCGGCAAGCCAGTAGGCGAGGCGGAGGGAAAAGGGCATGGGCTTTCCCCGCATGCGGTACTCCGCCGCCCGGTAGCCTACCTTAAGGAGCCTCTCGTAGACGAAGCGGTTGAAGGCGTAGCTCTCGGAGATCCGCACCCAGATCTGGCTTTGGATGCTTTCCCAGACCCGGGGGGGACTGAACATCACGTGGGGGCCGATCTCCTTGAGGTCCTGCATGGCGGTTTCCACCGCCTCGGGGAAGTTCACGGCGAACCCCCCCGTGAGGGCCATGGCCACGGACATCATCTGCTCCCCGATCCAGGCGAGGGGCAGGAAGGAGAGGTAGTCGTCCGTGGGGAGGAGGGGGTCCACCTCCTGCAGGGCCACCCCCATGTGGATCAGGTTGCGGTGGCGGAGCATGGCCGCCTTGGGCCTGCCCGTGGTGCCCGAGGTGGAGGAGAGGTGACAGACCTCCTCCGGGCTCGCCTCGAGGAGGAGCCTCTCCACGGCGTCCGGGTGCTTCCTCCGGTGCTCCCGCCCCCGCTCCAGCACCTCGGCGAAGGAGAGGAGCCAGGGGTCCCGGTAGCCCCGCATCCCCTTCTCGTCCTCGTAGATCACGTGGCGCACGTGGGGGATCTCGTTCCGGATCTCGTAGAGCTTGTCCACCTGCTCCTGGTCCTCGGCGAGGACCACGCTCGCCCCCGTGTACTGGAGCATGTAGGCGATCTCCGGGGGGAGGCTACTCTGGTAGACCCCCACGCTGATCCCCCGCACCGCCTGGGCCCCGAGCTCGGCGTAGAGCCACTCGGGGATGTTGTCGGCGATGATGGCGAGCCTCTCCCCCGGCCGAAAGCCCAGGGAGAGGAGGCCGTGGGCGAAGAGGAGGACGTTCTCGTAGTACTGGGCGTAGGTGACCTCGTTCCAGATGCCGTAGTCCTTCTCCCTTAGGGCCACCCGGTCCCCCTCGCGCTCCGCCCGGAGCTTGAGGAGCTGGGGCAGGGTGTAGCGCTTCATCTCGTAGGAGGGCCTCAGGGCCTTCACGCCTCCACCCCCATGTAGGCCTCCTGCACCCGGGGGTTTTTCGCCACCTCCTCAGGGCGCCCTTCGGCGATGACCTGGCCGAAGTCCAGGACGTAGACCCGGTCGGAGATGTCCATGACCACCCCCAGGTCGTGCTCAATGAGGATGACCGTGGTGCCCCGGGCCCGGATCTCCAGGATGAAGCGCACCATGTCCTCCTTCTCCTCCAGGGTCATCCCCGCCATGGGCTCGTCCAGGAGGAGGAGCTCGGGAGAAAGGGCCAGGGCCCGGGCCACCTCCACCCGCTTCCTCACCCCGTAGGGGAGGTTCCCCACCAGGGCCTTGCGGTAGGGCTCCAGCTCCATGAAGTCTATGACCTCCTCCACCGCCCGGCGGTTCTCCACCTCCTTCCCCAGGGCCCTCCCGTAAAAGACCCCGGCGGAGAGGAGGCCGTAGGCCAGGTGGGCGTGCCGGGCCAGCATGAGGTTTTCCAGCACGGTGAGACCGGAGAAAAGCTCTATGTTCTGGAAGGCGCGGGCGATGCCCCGCCGGGTGATCTCGTGGGGGCTCGCCCGGGTGATCTCCTGCCCCTCAAAAAGGATGCGTCCTCGCTCCGGGTGGTAGAAGCCGGAGATGCAGTTCAAGAGGCTCGTCTTCCCCGCCCCGTTGGGCCCGATCACCGAAACCAGCTCCCCCTTGGCCACCTGCAGGGAGACCCCCGAAAGGGCCGCCACGCCGCCAAAAGTGAGGGTGATGTTCTCCACCAAGAGTTGGGCCACGGGTCCCTCCCTAACGACCGTTTACCGGGGAGTATAGGGGAACTGGGCGGGGGTTGTCAACGCTAAAGCCTGCCTGCAAAAAAGCGTTAGACCAGGTTTCCCTTCCCTTATGCTACACTCTTTAGGGTATCGGGGCCCAGGGCCCCAGGGAGGGAAATGGATGAAAAGGACCTGGCAGCCCAACCGGAGGAAGCGGGCCAAAACCCACGGCTTCCGGGCCCGCATGCGGACCCCAGGCGGCAGGAAGGTGCTGAAGCGCAGGCGGCAGAAGGGCCGCTGGCGCCTCACGCCCGCGGTGCGGAAGCGCTAGGCCAAAGGCCCCCCGCCCCGGGGGGCAGGCTCCTTTCCCTAAAGGGGGACCGGGCCTTCCAGAGGCTCCGCAAGGGCAAGGCGGGGCGGGGGCGGTACGTGAGCGCGAAGTGGCTCCCCGCTCCCGAGCTTAGGGTGGGGATCGTGGTGTCCAAGAAGGTGGGGAAGGCGGTGGTGCGCAACAAGGTGAAGCGCCGCCTGCGGGAGATCCTCCGCCGCCTCCACCTTCCCAAGGCCCACCTCCTCCTGGTGGCGACCCCCGAGGCCCGGGAGGCGGGCTTCGCCGAGCTCTTCCAGGACGTGGTGCGCGCCTTAAGGAAAAGCGGGCTGGTACAATAGGCGGCGTGCGTGGCCTTTTGATCCTGCTCATCCGGGCTTACCGGCGCTTCCTTTCCCCCCTAAAGCCTAGGACCTGCCGCTTTCATCCCACCTGCTCGGCCTACGCCCTCGAGGCCCTGGAAAGGCACGGGGCCTTCTGGGGTAGCTACCTGGCGGCGAGGCGCCTCCTCCGGTGCCACCCTCTCCACCCCGGGGGGCTGGACCCCGTGCCCCTGGTCTTCCCGGCAAAGCGGGGGAAGGAGGGGGTCCGATGAGGCGGCTTCTCGCCCTTACCCTCCTCCTCCTGCCCGCTCTGGCCCTCGAGGCCACCTTCAAGGAGGCCGACGTCAACGGGGACGGGACCCCGGAAAAGGTGGCCATCACCAACCTCATGGACCTGGCCTTTGACGCCCAGGGCCAGGTGGTGGGCTGGTACGTGAAGACCTACAAGGGCACCCAGATCGGCGACTACACCCGGGCCCCAAACCTCGCGGCCGGTGGCCCCGTCCTCTCTCCCCTTGGCTTCCGCCCGGAAAAGGCGGAGTTCCTGGTGGAGGACGGCCGGCTCCTCGCCCGCTTCCAGGGGCCTGAGGGCACGCTCACCTACCGCATCGCCAAGGGGCGGTACACCCTGGAGGTGGCCGCCGACTTCCCCCTCGCCCTCAAGCTCGCCCCTCAGGGCACCCCCAAGGTCCTCCTGGAGGGCCAAAAGGAACCCCTCCCCAGCGGGGAAGGCCAGGTCCGCTACCTGGCCTGGCAGACCCGGCCCAAGGCGGGCTACGCCCTGGTGGCCTTCGCCGAAAAGCCCTTCAGGGCCAAGCTCCTGGGCAAGGAAGGCGAGGTCTTCCTCTCCCCGGGGGAGGCCCTAAAGGTATACGGCGGCCAGAACGAGCTGGTGCGCTTCCACGTGGAGGGCCTCCTCTCCCTGCCCGGCCTCTTCGCCCCCAACCTCTGGGGGCAGCTCTCCCTGGGGCTTCTCTGGCTCATGGAAACGGCCTTCCGCTACACGGGAAGCTGGGGCCTGGCCATCCTCTTCCTCACCCTGGTGGTCCGCCTTCTCCTTTGGCCCCTCATGCACCAGCAGTTCAAGAGCATGGCGGAGATGCAACGCCTCCAGCCCCTCATCCAGAAGATCAACGAGAAGTACAAGGACGATCCCAACAAGCGGGCCGAGGCCACCATGAAGCTCTACCAGGAGCACAAGGTGAACCCCGCCGCCGGGTGCCTGCCCCTTTTCATCCAGATGCCCATCCTCTTCATCCTCTGGAAGGTCATCGCCAACTACGAGTTCGGCCAGGGCCTCCTCTGGATCCCCGACCTGGCCCTCCCCGACCCCTTCTACGTCCTCCCGGCCCTCTACGTGGCCACCACCTTCCTCTCCACGTGGCTCTCCGCCCACGGCAACAAGGACCTCATCCGCCAAAGCCTCTTCATGAACCTGGTCTTCGTCTTCCTGGTCCTGCAGTTCCCCTCCGGGGTCACCCTCTACTGGGTGCTGTCCAACCTCATCGGGCTTCTCCAGCAGTGGCTCATCAACAAGAGCTTGAAGCCGGTGGCGGCGTAAACTGGGCTTATGGACGAGAAGAAAAAGAGCATTGACGATCTCCTCGCCGACCTCGGGGTGTTGGAAGAGGCCCCGGTGGAGGTGGGGCTCAAGGAGGCGGGGAAGGAGGAGAAGCCCAAGGACCCCAAGGAGGTTCTGGAAGCCTTCCTGGTGGGGCTTTTGCTGCGGCTGGACCCGGCTTACTACCTGGAGGTGCGCCAGGAGGGAAACCTCCTAAAGGCCGAGGTCAAGGGCGGGGACCTGGGCCGCTTCATCGGCAAGGAGGGGCGGACCCTGAAGGCGGTGGAGTACCTGTGCGGGGTAGTCCTGGCCAAGCACTTTGGCGGGGAGTACCGGGTGGTGCTGGACGCCGCCGGCTACCGCAGGCGCCAAGAAGAGAAGATCCGCAAGCTGGCCGAGGAAGCCGCCCTCACCGTGGAGCTCACGGGCGAGCCCCTGCCCCTTCCCCCCATGCGCCCCTCGGAGCGGCGCCTGGTCCACATGCTCCTCAAAAACCACCCCAAGGTCACCACGGAAAGCCAGGGGGAGGGGGAGGAGCGGCACGTGGTGGTCTACCCCCGTGATAAGGCTCCTCCGGGAACTGGAAGGGAGGCTTGAGGCCGCGGGCCTCCCCAAGGGCGAGGCCTGGGACCTTCTCGCCCTGGCCACGGGCCTTCCCCGCAAGACCCTCCTCCTGAGGCTCAGGGAGCCCCCGCCCCCGGGAAGCGAGGGAAGGGCCTGGGAACTTCTGGCCAAGCGCCTCTCCGGCTACCCCCTCCAGTACCTCCTGGGAGAGGTGGAGTTCTTCGGCCTGCCCTTGAAGGTGGCCGAGGGCGTGCTCATCCCCCGGCCGGAGACGGAGGGCCTGGTGGAGCTTGCCTTAAGCCTCCCCCTCCCTCCCAGGCCCCGCGTCCTGGACGTGGGTACGGGCACAGGGGCCATCGCCCTGGCCCTGAAGCGGTTCCTGCCCGAAGCGGAGGTGTGGGCCACGGAGGTGGACCCGAAGGCCCTGGCCCTGGCCCAGGAAAACGCCCGAAGGCTCGGGCTTCCCGTGCGCTTCCTCATGGCCTCCCTCACCGGGGGGCTTGGGGAGCTTGACCTGGTGGTGGCCAACCCCCCCTACCTGCCCGAGGCCTACCGGAAAGTGGCCCCCAAGGAGCTTTCCTTTGAAAACCCCCTGGCCCTCTACGCCGGGCCCGAGGGCCTTTCCGTGGCCCGCCCCCTGGCGGAGGAGGCCCTCCACGCCCTAAGGCCTGGGGGGTACCTCCTCCTGGAGCTCGCTCCCGAAAACGCCCGCCTTCTCGGGGAGGAGCTTCGGGCGAAGGGCTGGGAGGAGGTTCGGGTGCTACCGGACCTCGCGGGTCGGGACCGGTACCTCCGGGCCCGGAGGCCCGCCGAGAAGCTGGAAGGCGAGGAGGGGCCGCTCGCTGGTCCTTAGGTCCTGGACGGCCACCACCCCCACCCGCGCCACCCCCCGCCTCCCCTCCAGGAGGGCCAGGCCCCGGGCCAGCTCCTCGGGGGAGGGGAAGGTGGCGTACTCTGGGGGGAAGCCCGCCTCCAAAAGCTTCCTCCGGGCCTCCTCCCCAAGACGCTCCAGCACCTCCCGGTGGCGGGCGGGGGTGGAGAGGCGAAAGGTGGCGCTGGCCAGGACCTCCCGGGCGGCGAAGGCCCGCCTCTCTGGGTAGAATCGGACCCGCACCAGAAGCCGCCCCTCCCGGTAGCCCGCCCCCTCCAGGACCGCCACCCCGGGCCCCCGCACCTCCTCCTCCAGGAGGAGCTCCGCCCCCCGGAAGCCCTGGAGGAGGGCCCGGCGCTCCGCCGCCCGCTCCAAGGCCACCCGCCCCTCCTCGGCCCCAAGCCTAACCTCCCCCAGGGGGAGCCCCTGGCTCAAGCGGGCCAGGCGCTGGGCGAGCTGGCCTCGCTCTCCCTGCAAAACCTCCGCCTGTTGCAGGAGGGCCCGCACCCGCTCCTCGGTCCGGCGGAGCTCGGCCCGGCTTTCTTCCAGGCGGGCCTGGGCGGCCTCGGCCTCGGCCTTCAGGGCCTGGCGCTCCCGCTGGGCCTCTCGCAACCTGGCCTGCAGGAGAGCCAGGTCGGCCTCGAGCCGGGCCCGCTCCTCCCGGCGCCTTTTGGCCTCCGCCTCGGCCTCCCGGGCCGCCTCCGCCAGGGAACGCAAGGCCTTCTCCCGCTCGGCCAAGGCCCGCTCCCTGGCGGAGAGGAGGGCGGAAAGCCGCACCTTCTCCTCCTCCAGGGCCCGGAGGCGCCCCTTCAGGCCCTCCACCTGCCCCTGCAGGGCCTTCAGGCGGGCCTCCAGGTCCCGAAGCTCCGCCTCCCGCCGCCGCCTCAGGGCCTCGGCGGCCTCGAGGGCCTCCTGGAGCTCCTTCCGCTCCGTCCTCAGGGCGGTCACCTCGGCCAGGACCCGGGCGGCCTCGGCCTCGAGGGCCTCCTTGGCGCGGAGGAGGTCCTCCCGTTCCACCTTGAGCCGGTCCCGCTCCTGGCGGATGGCCTCGGCCTCCAGGATGGTCTCCCGGGCCTCGCGGAAGACCAGGAGGAAGCCCAGGTAGCTGAAAAGGGCGATCCCCACCCCGGTGAGCACCGCCACCAGGGTAGCGGTCTGCCTCGGCCTCAGCCCGAAGAGGCGGTAGTGGCGCTTCCCCGCCCACTTGGCCACCTTGTCCCCCAGGTAGGCCACCAGGGCGGAAAGGAGAAGGATGAGGACAAGGAGGGCCCAGAAGGTCATCTAGAGCTCGTAGTCCTCGCCCAGGTAGTGCCGCCGCACCCCCTGGTCCTTGGCGAAGGTCTCGGGGTCCCCGTGGAAGAGGATCTGGCCGTCGTACATCACGTAGACCCGGTCGGTGATGGCCAAGGTCTCCCGCACCGCGTGGTCGGTGACGAACACCCCCACCCCCCGCCTTTCCCGGAGCTCGGCGATGACCTTCTGGATCTCCTTGACGTTTTTCGGGTCCACCCCGGTGAAAGGCTCGTCCAGGAGGATGAAGTCGGGGTCGGTGGCCAGGGTCCGGGCGATCTCCAGCCTCCGCCTTTCTCCCCCGGAGAGGGCGTAGGCCATGCGGTCCTTCAGGTGGTAGATGGCGAGTTCTTCCAGAAGGGCCTTGGCCTTCTCCAGGCGCTCCTTTTTGGAAAGAGGCTGAAACTCCAGGACGGCGAGGAGGTTCTCTAAGGCGGTCATGCGCCGAAAGGCGCTGGGCTCCTGGGGGAGGTAGCCGAGGCCCAGGCGGGCCCTTTTGTACATGGGCAGGCGGCCGATCTCCTGCCCCTTGAGGAAGATCCGCCCCGCCGTGGGCTTGATGAAGCCCACCACCATGTAGAAGGTGGTGGTCTTTCCTGCCCCGTTGGGGCCGAAGAGGGCCACGATCTCCCCCCGCCTGAGGTAGAGGTCCACCCCCCGCACCACCTCCTTGGGTCCGAAGCGCTTCCTCAGTCCTTGGGCCAAGAGCTCGCCGTCCATTACCTTCAAGCCTAAGGCCCAACCTTTAGGCCCGGGTGAGATAATGGGCACGGTATGGTGGTGACCCGCATTGCCCCAAGCCCCACGGGGGACCCTCACGTGGGCACGGCCTACATCGCCCTCTTCAACTACGCCTGGGCCCGGAAGAACGGGGGGCGCTTCCTCGTCCGCATAGAGGACACGGACCGGGCGCGCTTTGTGCCGGGGGCCGAGGAAAGGATCCTCGCCGCCTTAAAGTGGCTCGGCCTCACCTACGACGAGGGGCCCGACATCGGCGGCCCCCACGGGCCCTACCGCCAGTCGGAAAGGCTTCCCCTCTACCAAAAGCACGCCGAGGAGCTCCTGAGGCGGGGCTGGGCCTACCGGGCCTTTGAGACCCCGGAGGAGCTGGAGAGGATCCGCAAGGAGAAGGGGGGCTACGACGGGAGGGCCCGGAACCTCCCCCCCGAGGAGGCGGAGGAAAGGGCGAGGCGGGGCGAGCCCCACGTGATCCGCCTCAAGGTGCCCCGCCCGGGCACCACCGAGGTCAAGGACGAGCTTCGGGGGGTGGTGGTCTACGACAACGGGGAGATCCCCGACGTGGTCCTCCTCAAGTCCGACGGCTACCCCACCTACCACCTGGCCAACGTGGTGGACGACCACCTCATGGGGGTCACCGACGTGATCCGGGCGGAGGAGTGGCTGGTTTCCACCCCCATCCACGTCCTCCTCTACCGGGCCTTCGGCTGGGAGGTGCCCCGGTTCTTCCACATGCCCCTCCTGCGCAACCCCGACAAGACCAAGATCTCCAAGCGCAAAAGCCACACCTCCCTGGACTGGTACAAGGCGGAGGGGTTTCTGCCCGAGGCCCTCAGGAACTACCTCTGCCTCATGGGCTTCTCCATGCCCGACGGGCGGGAGATCTTCACCCTGGAGGAGTTCATCGCCGCCTTCACCTGGGAAAGGGTCTCCCTGGGAGGGCCCGTCTTTGACCTGGAGAAGCTCCGCTGGATGAACGGGAAGTACCTCCGGGAGGTGCTCTCCCTGGAGGAGGTGGCGGAGAGGGCGAAGCCCTTCCTCAAGGAGGCGGGGCTTTCCTGGGAAAGCGAGGCCTACCTGAGGCGGGCGGTGGAGCTCATGCGCCCCCGCTTTGACACCCTGAAGGAGTTCCCCGAGAAGGCCCGCTACCTCTTCGCCGAGGACTACCCCTTTTCCGAAAAGGCCCGGGCGAAGCTCGCGGAGGGGCTTCCCCTCCTCCGGGAGCTCAAGCCCCTCCTGGAGAGGCAGGAGGAGTGGACGGAAGCCGCCCTGGAAGCCCTTCTTAGGGGCTTCGCGGAGGAAAGGGGCCTGAAGCTAGGCCAGGTGGCCCAGCCCCTCCGGGCCGCCCTCACGGGGAGCCTGGAGACCCCAGGCCTCTTTGAGCTCATGGCCCTCTTGGGCAGGGCGCGGGTGCTTTCCCGCCTGGAGCGGGTCCTTTCGTGAAAAAGGCCGCAAGCCTGGGTATACTGGAAAGGATGAAGCGGCTACTTCTCTCCCTCGCCCTTTTTCTAAGCCTGGCCAGCGCCCAGGGCGCCATCGGGATGCGCTTTGGCTACGGGGAAAGCCTGGGCCTCACCTTCGGGGCCGGGGTGGAAAACCGCCTGCGGCAGAACCTCTCGGGCCGCCTCTTGGCGGAGCTCTCCCCGGCGGCCCCCGGGGTGGTCCTCGAGGCCAACCTCCTCTTCAAGCCGGACCTGGGCCAGTACGAGCCCACCCTGGCCGGAACCCTCCCCTACCTCGGCGGGGGCTTAAGCGGCCTTCTGGGACCTACGCCCACCCTGGGGGTGGGCTTCATCTTGGGGCTAGAGGGGCTTCTGGACCCCTACACCGGCCTCTTCGCCGAGGGCACCTACGTGTACGGCTTCGCCCAGTTCCCCAAGGTCTGGCGCCTGGCCCTTGGGGTAAACTTCCGCTAAGGCGGGGCGGGAATGGCCGGTTTCTTTGAGCGCCTGAAGGCGGGCCTCGCCAAGACCCGGGAAAGGCTCCTCAGGGCCATCCCCTGGGGCGCCGACCCCGAGGCGGTGTTGGAGGAGCTGGAGGTGGCCCTCCTCGCCGCCGACGTGGGCCTTTCGGCCACGGAGGAGCTTCTCCAGGAGGTGCGGGCCTCGGGGCGGAGGGACCTGAAGGAAGCGGTGAAGGAGAAGCTCGTCCAGATGCTGGAGCCGGACGAGCGGCGGGCCACGCTGAGGAAGCTCGGCTTCAACCCCACGAGGCCCAGGCCCGTGGAACCCCAAGGCCACGTGGTCCTGGTGGTGGGGGTGAACGGGGTGGGCAAGACCACCACCCTCGCCAAGCTGGGCCGCTACTACCAGGCCCTGGGCAAGAAGGTCCTCCTCTGCGCCGGGGACACCTTCCGCGCCGCGGGGAGCGCCCAGCTCGCCGAGTGGGGGAAGCGCCTTGGCCTACCCGTGATCCAGGGGGCGGAGGGGGCCGACCCCGCCGCCCTCGCCTTTGACGCCGCCCAGGCGAGGAGGGCGCGGGGCTACGATCTCCTCCTGGTGGACACCGCCGGGAGGCTCCACACCAAGCAGGGCCTCATGGAGGAGCTCAAGAAGGTGAAGCGGGCCATCGCCAAGGCCGACCCCGGGGAGCCCGGGGAGGTGTGGCTGGTGCTGGACGCGGTCACGGGGCAAAACGGCCTGGAGCAGGCCAAGCGCTTCCACGAGGCCTTGGGCCTCACCGGGGTCATCGTCACCAAGCTGGACGGCACGGCCAAGGGCGGGGTGCTGGTCCCCATCGTGCGCACGCTAAAGGTGCCCATCCGCTTCATCGGCGTGGGGGAAGGCCCGGACGACCTCCAGCCCTTTGACCCCGAGGCCTTCGTGGAGGCGCTCCTCGAGGCCTAGTCCCCCTCCCCTTTCCAGGGGCAGTGGCGGCACCCCGAGCCGCAGCAGTAGCCCCGCTTGCGGTGGTAGGCCTCGGTGAAGACCACCCGCCCCTCCTCCACGTAGAAGTCCTCCCCCTCCTTAAGCTCCCGCGGCGCTTCCTCCTCCATAGCCTCCAGTTTAGGGATATGCTCTTCCCGATGAAGCGCGCCCCCCTTCTCCTGGCCTTCGCCTGGGTGGTGGCCCTGGTGGCCACCCTGGGAAGCCTCTACTACTCGGAGGTGCGGCTTTTCCTGCCCTGCGAGCTCTGCTGGTACCAGCGGATCTTCATGTATCCCCAGGCGGTGATCCTGGGCCTCGCCCTCTGGCGGCAGGACTTCGGGGTGTGGCCCTACGGTCTGGCCCTTTCCCTCATAGGCGGGAGCATCAGCACCCTCCACCTCCTGGAACAGCGGTTCCCCGACCTCTTTACCCTGGCCTGCAAGCCTCCCGTGCCCTGCGGTACGGAATACATCCCCCAGTTCCCCATCCCCCTGCAGGCCCTCCTCGCCTTCCTCCTCATCGCCCTAAGCATGGCCCTCCTGTCCAGGGAGGCCCGGGGCCCGGCGTGAAGCGGGTGGAGCTCTTCACCGACGGGGCCTGCCTGGGAAACCCAGGGCCCGGGGGCTGGGCGGCCCTCCTCCGCTTCCAGGCCCACGAGAAGCTCCTCTCCGGCGGGGAGCCCTGCACCACCAACAACCGCATGGAGCTGAGGGCCGCCGTGGAAGGCCTGAAGGCGCTGAAGGAGCCCTGCCAGGTGGACCTCTACACCGATAGCCGCTACCTGCAGAAGGCCTTCACCGAGGGCTGGCTGGAAAGGTGGCGGAAGCGGGGCTGGCGGACGGCGGAGGGCAGCCCGGTGAAAAACCAAGACCTCTGGGAGGCCCTTCTCCTCGCCATGGCCCCCCACCGGGTGCGCTTCCATTTCGTGGAGGGGCACGCCGGCCACCCGGAGAACGAGCGGGTGGACCGGGAGGCGAGGCGCCAGGCCCGGGCCCAGGCCGAGGCGCCCTGCCCGCCAAAGGCTTCCACGCTTTTCCACGGATAGGCAGAAAAGCGTTATAATCGGGCCATGCTGGAAACCGCCCTGCGCCCCGAGGACCGGGAAAGCCCCGCCTTCAAGGCCAACAAGGACGCCTGGGTGGCCCTGGTGCGGGACTTCAAGGAGAGCCTAGAGAGGGTGCGCCAGGGAGGGGGCCCGAAGGCCGTAGAGCGCCAGCACAAGAAGGGCCGTCTCACCGCCAGGGAGCGCATCCAGAGGCTCATAGACCCGGGCACGGAGTTCTACGAGCTCATGGCCTTCGCCGGGTGGGGGATGTACGAGGAGTGGGGCGGGGCCCCGGCGGGGGGGGTGGTGGCGGGGATCGGGCGCATCCAGGGCCGGGACTGGATGGTCATCGCCAACGACGCCACGGTGAAGGCCGGGGCCTTCTTCCCCATCACCGCCAAAAAGGTGATCCGGGCCCAGACCATCGCCCTGGAAAACCGCATCCCCACGGTCTACCTGGTGGACTCCGCCGGGGTCTTCCTCCCCCTTCAGGACGAGGTCTTCCCCGACCAGGACGACTTCGGCCGCATCTTCTACCTGAACGCCCGCATGTCCGCCCTGGGGATTCCCCAGATCTCGGCCATCATGGGGAACTGCGTGGCCGGGGGGGCCTACCTTCCCGTGATGACCGACGTCCTCCTCATGACCGAGGGAAGCGGCCTCTACCTGGCGGGCCCCGCCCTGGTGAAGGCGGCCATCGGCCAGGAGGTTTCCTCGGAGGAGCTCGGGGGGGCGAGGATGCACTACGAGGTTTCGGGGACGGTGGACTTCTACGAGCCCACGGACGAGGCCGCCCTGGAGCGCATAAGGGAGCTCGCCGCCCTCTACCCGCCCCCCCGCCTCGCTCCCTGGGCGGAGGGGCGCAAGGCGCCCAAGGAACCCCTTTACCCCGTAGAGGACCTCTACGGCCTGGTCTCCCCGGACGGCTCCCGCCCCTACGACCTAAGGGAGGTGATCGCCCGCCTGGTGGACGGCTCGGAGTTTTTGGAGTACAAGGGGGGGTACGGGGAGACCCTGGTCACGGGCTTCGCCCGGATCGGCGGCTTCCCCGTGGGCATCGTGGGCAACCAGCGCCTCGTCCTGAAGAAAAGGGGGCGGATTGAGGTGGGCGGGGTCATCTACGCCGAGGCGGCGGACAAGGCGGCCCGGTTCATCCTCGAGGTCAACCAGATGAATATCCCCCTCCTCTTCCTCCAGGACGTGACGGGCTTCATGGTGGGGAAGGAGTCGGAGCAGGCGGGGATCATCCGGCGGGGGGCCAAGCTGGTGAACGCCGTCTCCAACTCGGTGGTGCCCAAGATCACCCTGATCCTCGGGGGGTCCTTCGGGGCGGGAAACTACGCCCTCGCGGGCAAGGCCTACGCCCCCCGCTTCCTCTTCGCCTGGCCGAGCGCCAAGTACGCCGTGATGGGCGGGGCCCAGGCGGCGAAGACCCTTCTTGAGCTTGAGGTGGAGAAGCTCAGGCGGGAGGGCAAGGAGCCCTCGGACGAGGAGCTAAGGGAGCTTTACGAGCGCATCAAGGGCCGCTACGAGGAGACCCTGGACCCCCGGTACGCCGCGGCGAGGCTTTGGGTGGACGCCGTGATCTTCCCCCACGAGACCCGGAAGTGGCTCATCAAGGCCCTCGAGGCCTGCGCCCTGAACCCCGAGCGGGAGCCCTTCCGGGTGGGGGTCTTCCAGGTGTAGGAGGGCGAGGTGGCCGAGGCCAAGTGGGTGGAGTGCCCCAGGGACGCCTGGCAGGGGTTTTCCCGCTTCATCCCCACGGAGGAGAAGGTGGCCTTCCTAAAAAGGCTTCTGGAGGCGGGCTTCCGCCACCTGGACCTCACGAGCTTCGTCTCCCCCAAGTGGGTGCCCCAGATGGCGGACGCCGAGGAGGTCCTAAGGGCCCTTCCCCCTCCGGAAGGGCGCACCTACCTCGCCATCGTGGCCAACGAGAAGGGCCTGGAACGGGCCCTCGCCGCCCCCCACCTCACCCACGTGGGCTACCCCTTCTCCCTTTCCGAGACCTTCCAGCAGAGGAACACCAACCGCTCCCTCGAGGAGTCCTGGCCCCTGGTGGAGGCCATGGTGGAGAAGACCCAAGGGAGGCTCGGCCTCGTGGTCTACCTCTCCATGGCCTTCGGCAACCCCTACGGGGACCCTTGGAGCGTGGAGGGGGTTTTGGAGGCCATCGCCAGGCTCAAGGCCCTCGGCGTGAGGGAGATCGCCCTGGCCGACACCTACGGGGTGGCGGACGCGGAGCGCGTCTTTGAGGTTCTAAAGGCCGCGGTGGAAAGCTTCGGCCCCGAGGGCTTAGGGGCCCACCTCCACGCCCGGCCCGAGGGGGTACTAAAAAAGGTGGAAGCGGTCTTGGAGGCCGGGATCCCCTGGCTGGAAGGGGCCCTGGCCGGGGTGGGGGGGTGCCCCTTCGCCGGGGACGAGCTCGTGGGCAACCTCCCCACCGAGGTGGTCCTCCCCTATCTGGAGAGGAAGGGCTTGGCCACGGGGGTAGACCTCAACCGCCTCCCTAAGCTGGCGGAGGAGGCGGCGAGGCTTAGGGCCCTTTACGGCTAGGCCGCCTGCTTGAGGTAGATCCCGGGGTCCGTGGGGTTGGCGATGGCGTTCACCCGCCTAAGCACCTCCTCCGTGGGGTAGCCGAGGAGGGCGGTGAGCTCCCCCGGGGAGACCACGGCCTCGTAGAACCGCCTCGCCCCCCCCTTGAGGAGGAGGTCCACCAGCTCGGAAAGGGCCTCCTCCCCCCCGGGAAAGGCGGGTCCGAAGGCGTCGGGGATGAGGAGGTCCTTTCTTGGGGTGTGGAGGAGGAGGGCGTAGCGGGCCTTATCCCTCCGGTCTTGCCAGTCGGTGATGAGGTAGACCTTGGCCTCGGAAAGCCTCACCCCGCCCAGGGCCGCCTTCAGGGCCTCGAGGCTCGCCCGGGGCGCGGCGCGCATGCCCACGCGTTCCATGCCTCCATCTTATTCCCCTGGGGTAGGGGCAAAACTCCCGAGGAGCTTCCGGGCGTAGATCACCCCCTAAACTCAAGAGGGATGGGCGAGGCCACCACCCCGGAAGCGGCCTGGAAGGCCTTGGACCAAGACCTGGCCGACTACCTAGAGAAGAAGGGGCTGAAGCCCTCCTGCCGCGCGGGGTGCTTCGCCTGCTGCTTCGGCTGGGTAACCCTCTCCCGCCTCGAGGCCGAAGCCCTCCTTCCCCACCTCACCCCCGCCCAGAAGGCCCGCCTCCTGGAGGAAGGCCCAAGGCGCCTCGCCCTCCTGCGCCAGGGCAAGGACGACCCCCTCTTCCCAAGCCGCTTCTTCCAAGGCCGCACCCCCTGCCCCCTCCTGGAGGGGGGCCTGTGCGGGGTCTACCCCCAGAGGCCCCTCGCCTGCCGGGGCCTGCTCACCGCGGGAAACCCCGAGCTCTGCCTCCCCGAGGCCAGGGCCCCCAAGGGCCACTTCCTCCCCGTGCCCTGGCGCATGGCCCGCCTGCGCATGGAGGCGCTATGGGAGGAGGAAAGAAAGCGCCACGGCTTTCTCCTCCTCGGGGAGCTTGCGGGGCTTCTCTACCTCCTCCTCCAGGGCCTCCCCGAGGGGCGGGAGGCGGTGGAGGCCACCCTGGAGGCCCTTGGGGTTTTGGGGGGAAGGTGGGGGTACCAGCTGGGGTGAGGAAAGGGGCGGCCCGGAGGCCGCCCTTTGGCGGAGGGGGCGGGATTCGAACCCGCGAGGCCCCTCGCGGGGCCTACCGGTTTTCGAGACCGGCCCGTTCAACCGCTCCGGCACCCCTCCCTGAGCCGGGCGAAGAAGTCCCTTAAGAGCTTAGCACACTCCCCCTCCCTCAGGCCACCCCTCAGGCCCCGCCCGTCCCCGAAGCGGGTGAGGGCCCCCTCCTTCAGGTTCTCCGTCCCGTAGACCACCTCTACCCCGGCCTCGAGGAGGGCGTGGTGGCACATGCGGCAGGGCTCCAGGGTGACGTAAAGCCGCCCGCCCCGGGCCCTTTGGCCGAGCCTCCTCAGGAGGAGCATCTCCGCGTGGGCCGTGGGGTCCTTTGTGGCCTCCACCCGGTTGTGGTCGGCGTGGACCTCTTCCCCCACCACCAGCACCGCCCCCACGGGCACCTCCCCCTCGGCGAAGGCCCTCCTGGCCTCCTCCAGGGCAAGCCCCATGAGCTGGGCCTCCTCGGGGGGCGGGAAGAGGCCCAAGACCTCCTCCACCCGCCCCTCCTCCCCCCGCACGGGCCAGAGGGGCCTGAGCTCCCTCGGCACTCCCCTCTCCGCCAAGAACTCCACCAGGCGCTTCCTCCCGAAGGGCAGGGCCAGGTGGTCCCCGGGGGCCGGGCGGCGAAAGCCCGGGGGCAGGGGCACCCTGGGGGCCGGGGGGATGAGGAAGAGCGTCCCCCCCTGCCTGCGGGCGGTGTGGCCCCCCGGCAGGGTCCCCGCCTTCCCCTTGAGGGCCTCCTCCAGGAGGAGGACGAGGCGGTGTTCGGGGCGAAGGTCCAGGGCTTCCAGCACCTGGCGCAGGGCCCTCCGGCGCAGGGGCTCGGGGGCGTGGAGGAGGGGGGCCGCCCGGTAGGCGGGGACGAAGAAGCGGGGGTCGGGGAGGAGGCGGGCCTGGGCCTCCCGCTCCAGGAGGGCGTCCTCGGCCTCCTGCACCTTGGCGAAGCGGAAAAGGGCCTCCCGGGCCCGGGGAAAGCGCTTAAGGAGGAGGGGGAAGACCACGAGGCGCAGGTAGTTCCGGTCCAGGGAGAGGTCCTGGTTCGTGGGGTCCTCCCGCCAGGCCTCCCCCAGGGCCTCGAGGTAGGCCCTCAGCTCCTCCCGGGGGAAGGGGAGGAGGGGGCGGACCACGAGCCCCTCCTTCTCCCGGATGCCAAGCCCCCGGGCCGTGCCCTGGAGGAGCTTGAGGAGGAGGGTTTCCGCCTGGTCGTCCAGGGTGTGGGCGGTGAGGATGGCCTTGGCCCCCACCCCCTTGGCCACCCGGTGGAGGAAGGCGTAGCGCACCTCCCGGGCCAGGGCCTCGAGGTTCTCCCCCCGCTCCTTGGCGAGCCTCCCCACCTCCACCCGCTCGGCGAAGAAGGGGAAGCCGAGCCGCTCCGCCAGGGCCCGCACGAAGGCCAGGTCCTCGGGGCTATCGGGGCGGAGGCCGTGGTCCAGGTGGGCCACCACCGCCCTCCGCCCGGCCCGCGCCACCAGGTGGGCCAGGGCCACGGAGTCCCCGCCCCCCGAGACCGCGAGGACCAGGGGGTCCTTGGGGGCGAGCCTCTGCAGGCGCTCTCCAAAGGCGGCCTCGAGCCCCCCATCCCGAAGCTCCGGGCTCCCCACGAGGGCGGAAGGCTCAGACCGGCCCCCCATGGGTCCAGTCTACCCCGCTAAACTAAGGGCATGCGGATCCGCTTTCGGGAGAACGGGCCCTACGTGGTGGAGTTCCCCCCAGGGACCAGGGTGCGCCTTGGCGGGGAAGAGATCCCTCTCCCCAAGGGGAACCTGGCCCTTTGCCGCTGCGGCGGTTCCCAGAAGAAGCCCTTTTGCGATGGCACCCACAAGACCCTGGGGTTCCAGGCCGAGGCGGGGGCAATCCAAATAGAGGTGGGGGTTTCCCAAACCTAAGTGCCCGCACCTTGGCTTTGCAACACGGGATGCCCAAGCTTTGGCTGTGGGAAAGCTCTTTTGGGCCCCGTGCTGGCTTGCGCCAGCACGGGGTGGCATGAGGGGGCCAGGTCCCCGCTCCCAGGGGCGGCGAAGCCGCGCTGGGATAAAGGGCAAAGCCCCGGGAATCCCGGGGCTTTCTGGTGGGCGCGAGTGGACTTGAACCACCGACCCCTACCGTGTCAAGGTAGTGCTCTGGCCACCTGAGCTACGCGCCCTTGCCTTTGGAGGCGCCGGCCGGATTCGAACCGGCGAATGG
Organism: Thermus sp.; assembly: GCF_056332225.1. Lineage (NCBI taxonomy): Bacteria > Thermotogati > Deinococcota > Deinococci > Thermales > Thermaceae > Thermus > Thermus sp. The sequence goes on from NZ_JBWGQW010000011.1 coordinate 23,737, forward strand.
AGGTTTTGCAGACCTCTGCCTTACCCCTTGGCTACGGCGCCAAGCTATTAGGCATGGTAGCACGGGGAGAAACCCCTGTCAAGGAAAGCCCTTTCCTAGCGGGAAATGCTATGATGCCTGGCAATGGGCGAGATCTTCGTGCGCCTCAGGCGGGGCCGCTGGCCCCTTTCCAAGGGGCTCTTGGTGGAAGCCCTTCTGCCTTTAGGGGTGCCCCTCGAGGCCGCCCAGGCCGTGGCCCACACCGTGGAGGAGCGCCTCAAGGAGGAAGGCCGCAAGGAGGTGGGGCCCAAGGCCCTGCGGCAGGTCTTCCTGGAGGAGGTGGCCAAAGCCCTGGGCCAGGGGGTGGCGGAAAGGCTCTCCCGGCAGACCCTTCCCTTTGAAGAGATCCTGGTCCTAAGGGGAAGGCGGCCGAGGCCCTTTTCCAAGGGGCTCCTGGCCCAGAGCCTGGAGGAGGCCGGGCTCTCCCTAAAGGAGGCCCACGCCCTGGCCCAGGCGGTGGAGCGCCGCCTGAGGGAGGAGGGGGTGCGCAGGATCTCCGCCCGCCGCCTGGAACAGGTGGTGGCGGAGGAGGTGGCCCGGGCCAAGGGCGAGGGCGCCGGAAAGCGCTACCTGGAGCGCCAGGCCTTCGCCGGGGAGCTCTTCGTGGAGGAGGAGGGCGGCGAGCCCCGCATGCCCTTTTCCAAGGGCATCCTGGCCCAGTCCCTCATGGGGATCGGCCTCTCCCCGGAGCAGGCCTACCGCCTGGCCCGGGAGATGGAACGGGCCTTGCGCCAGGAAGGAAGGCGGGTGGTGGGGCGCACGGAGCTCAGGGAGCGGGTGTACCAGGCCCTTCTCAAGGAGGTGGGAGAGGAAGCGGCCCGCCGCTACCTCCTCCTGCGGAGCCTCCGGAGGAGCGCCCGGCCAGTCCACATCCTCATAGGAGGGGTTACGGGGGTGGGGAAAAGCGTCCTCGCCTCGGCCCTGGCCTATAGGTTAGGCATCACCCACATCGTCCCTTCGGACGCGGTGCGGGAGGTCTTCCGGGCAAGCCTCTCCCAGGACCTCCTCCCCACCCTTCACCTCTCCACCTTCGAGGCCTGGAAGGCCCTCACCCCGGGCCTCCTCAGCGAGGAGGACCACGAGGCCCGGGTCCTGAGGGGGTTCCTGGACCAGGTGGCCCGGGTGGCCGTGGGCCTCAGGGCCATCCAGGAAAGGAGCGCTCTGGAGGGCACCTCCATCGTCCTGGAAGGGGTCCACGTGGTGCCCCGCTACCTGGACCACCCCCACCGGGAAAGGGTCCTCACCGTGCCCATGCTGGTGGTCCTCCACGACGAGAAGCTCCACCGGGACCGCTTCCTCCTCAGGGACCGGGAGACGGGCCACGCCCGCCCCCAGGAAAAGTACCTACGCCACTTCCCCGAGATCCGCCTCATCCAGGACCACCTCCTCCTCCTGGCCCAGGAGGAAGGGACCCCCGTCATCCCGGGAGAGGACCTGGACGAGGCGGTGGAAAAGGCCCTGGAGGTGCTGGTGGCCTACCTCGAGGCCCAAAGCCCGGGGGTGGCCCGTGCTTGAGGCCCTGGCCTTCCCCTTCCTCATGGCCCTCGCCTTCCGGCTGGAAAAACGCCTCCCCCTTTGGGCCCTGGGGATCTGGCTCAACCTCCTCTGGTTCGTCTACCAAGACCGGCTGGGCTCGGGGTGGCTGGCCTACCTCCGGGGCCTGGGAGCGGGCCTCTTTCTGGCGGCGGGCTACGGGCGGCCGGGCCTGGTCTGGGCCCTCACCCCCTGGCCCCTTCTCCTTTACCTGCGCCTGGACGTAAGGGAACTGGCCCTCTACCTCCCCGCCATGGGGGAAGGCATGCTCTTAGGGGCCCTCCTCTACCTGGCGGGCTTCCGCAGGCGGTAGGCGAGGTAGGGTAGCCCGAGGCCCAAGGCCCCCCCCAGAAGGGCGTGGAGGGGGTGGCCGAAGAAGACCTGCAGGAGGAGGTAGAGGGCCAAAAGCCCAAGGAAGAGGGGCACGGGAAAGGGCCTTTCCCCATAGGCCAGGCCCGCGCCCCCTAGCGCGAGGCCCAGGGCCAGGGCGATGCCCTCCTGGTTCGGGCGAAGCCAGAGGAAGTAGAGGTAGCCCGCCACCCCGAGAAGGGAGAGGGCCTGGGCCAGGCGGTTCGGGTCCACTATTCCTTCACGAGGCGGGCCACCAGGAGCTGGGAGAGGAAGAGGGCCACGCCCCCCCAGGCCACCTGGGGCTCCCGCCCCAGAAAACCCATGACCGCCGAGAAGGCCCCGGCCACCAGGAAGTAGGGCACGTACTTCGGGCTCACGGTGAGCCCCAGGACGAAGGCCACCAGAAACCCCGCCACCCCGGGGGGAAGGCTCGCCCCCAGGGCCAGGAAGAGGAGCATGAGGGCGATGGTGATGGCCCCGGCCAAGTAGTAGGCCCCGGGAAAGGGCTCGGGGACTTTCTTGCGGGCGCGCTCGGCCATACCCCAAGGCTACCACAAAAGCCCTGCGGCCGCGGCCACCGCCTCGAGGCGGGCGGGCACGGGCGGGGGAAGCTCGGCCACCCGCTCGGCGGTGGCCGGGTCCTTGAGGCCGTGGCCCGTGAGGGTGAGGACCACGGCGCTCTCCGGGGCGAGCCTCTCCTCCCGCAAAAGCTTGAAGACCCCGGCCATGGCCGCGGCGCTTGCGGGCTCGCAGAAGATCCCTTCCTCCCGGGCCAGGTAGCGGTAGGCGAAGAGGATCTCCTCGTCCGTCACCGCCTCTATGAGCCCCCCCGACTCCTCCTTGGCCCGGACGGCCCCTTGCCAGCTCGCCGGGTTGCCGATGCGGATGGCGGTGGCCAGGGTCTCGGGGCGCTCCACCGGGCGGCCCAGGACCAAGGGCGCCGCCCCCGCCGCCTGGAAGCCGAGCATTTGGGGAAGCCTTTTGGCCTTTCCCAGGGCGTGGTACTCCTTGTAGCCCATCCAGTGGGCGGTGATGTTCCCCGCGTTCCCCACGGGAAGGGCGTGGTAGTGGGGGGCGTCGCCGAGCTCGTCCACCACCTCAAAGGCCAGGGTCTTCTGGCCCTCTAAGCGGTGGGGGTTCACCGAGTTCACCAGGGCCACGGGGAAGTTTTCCGCCAGCTCCCGGGTAAGGCGCAGGGCGTCGTCAAAGTTCCCCTCCACCTGGACGATCCTCGCCCCGTGCACCAGGCTCTGGGCCACCTTGCCCAGGGCCACGTAGCCCGCCGGGAGGACCACGATGGCCCGGATCCCGGCCCTGGCGGCGTAGGCCGCGGCGGAAGCGGCGGTGTTCCCGGTGCTGGCGCAGGCGATGGCCCTTGCCCCCCCTTCCACCGCCTTGGAGACGGCGAGGGTCATCCCCCTGTCCTTGAAGCTCCCCGTGGGGTTCAGGCCCTCGTACTTGGCGTAGAGGCGGATGCCCTTCCTCCTCGCCTCCTCGGGGCCCTTGAGGGGGATGAGGGGGGTGGAGCCCTCGAGGAGGCTCACCACCGGCGTCTTCTCCGAGACCGGGAGGAGGTCCCGGTAGCGCTCAATGAGGGGAAGCCGCATGACCCCATGCTCCCGCCCCAGGGCCCCGCCGTCAAGGGAGGAAAAGGCCTCGGGTCTCCAGGGCGAAGCCGGGAAGCTCGGGGTCTAAGGGCACCCGCTCCGGCCCCTGGTGGGCCTCCATCCCTCCCGGCCGGAAGACCTCCACCCGGTGGTCCAGGAGGACCACGAGACGCACCCCGTTCTTCAGGTACCACGCCGCCTTACCCCGAAGCTCTTCCAGGCTTTGGCTTCGGGAACGGACCTCAAAGACCGCGTCCGGGGCCAAGGGAGGAAACCCTTCCCGCTCCTCCGGGGAGAGGGCCCGCCACCTCTCCCCCTGGAGGAAAGCAGCGTCCGGGGCGAGCACCGAGCCGTCGGGAAGCCTAGGCGTCAGAGACCACCCCCAGGCCCTGCGCCTCGTTCCAGCGGTAAAGCTGGCCCAGGACGGCGGCGCTAATCCGCCCGCTTTCCCCGCCCGTAGGGGACACGGCTAGCCTCCCGTCGGCCAGGCGCTCAAACTGCCAACCTGGGTTCTTCTCGGAAAGGGCGCGGAGCTCCTCATCGCTTATGGGGCGCAGGAGGTCCAGAAGGGGCACGGCCTCATTCTACCCCCGGCCAGGGGCTTCCCTCCTCCAGGGGGGGCCTCGCCCGGGGCGCGGGGAGGTGCCCCGGGGCCCCGGAGAGGAAGCGGAGGAGGTCGGCGAAAAGCCCGCTCGCCGTGGCCCCGCCCCCGGCCCCGGGCCCCGCGACGAAGGCCTCGCCCAAGGGCCTCGCCCTGACCCAGAGGGCGTTCCCCTGGGCCCTCGCCAAGGGGTGGTCCTGGGGAAGGCGCCTTGGGGCCACCACCGCCCGCCACCTCCCCCCCTCCCCGTAGAGGCTCGCCACGAGGCGCACCCTCTCCCCCCGGGCCTCGGCCTCCTCTAGGGCCTTCGGGGTGAGGCGGGCGATGCCCTGGGCCTCCACCCCGGCGAAGGGGAAGCCGGGGTCCACGAGGAGGCGGGCGAGGAGGGTGAGCTTGTGGGCGGCGTCTATCCCCTCCACGTCCAGGGTGGGGTCGGCCTCGGCGTAGCCCAGGCGCTGGGCCTCGGAAAGGGCCTCGGCGTAGGTCCTCCCCCGCTCCATCTCCTTCAGGATGTAGAGGGTGGTGCCGTTCAGGATGCCGTGGAGCTCCACGGGCTCGCTTCCCTTTAGGGTTTCCAGGAAGGAGAGGGCCGGGGTGCCCGCCATCACGCTCGCCTCGTGGTAGATCAGGCCCTCCTCGGCGAAGGGGCGGAGGCGGTCCCAGGCCTCGGCCAGGAGGGCCTTGTTGGCGGTGATGAGGGGGATGCCGGCCTCGAGGGCGGGAAGGACGAGCCTAAGGGGGGCCTCCACCCCTCCCATGGCCTCCACCACCAGGTCGGCCTCGAGGAGGTCAAAGGGCTCGGCGCGAAGGAGCTCCTGGGGAATGGCCCGGGGCCTCTTCGGGTCCCGCACCAAGACGCCCAGAAAACGGGGAACCACCCCCAAGGCGGCAAGTTCCTCCTCCCTCTCCAGGACGAGGGTATAAAAGGCGCTCCCCACGGTGCCCCCACCCAGAAGGGCGATCTTTAGGGCCTCCATGGGGGGATTATACCCCTTGCCCCTCTTAGCTAAGCTGGCTAAGCTAAGTCCGTGAAGACCTTCACCGTGCACCAGGCCAAGACCCATCTCTCCCGCCTCCTGAAGGCCGTGGAGGAGGGGGAGGAGGTGGTGATCCTGAGGGGCAAAACCCCCGTGGCCCGGCTCGTCCCCTACCGCAAGGGGAAGCGCCCCCTGGGGTTTGTCCCTGGGAAGCTTTCCGAGAGCTTCTTTGAGCCCCTTCCCGAGGAGGAGCTCGCCCTGTGGGAAGGCGCTACCTCCTAGACACCCACGTCCTCATCTGGGCCCTCACGGAACCCAAGCGGCTGAGCCCCAGGGTCCGGAGGCTCTTGGAGGACCCCGACACCCCCCTTCTCGTCTCCTCGGCCAGCGCCTGGGAGATGGCCACCAAGCACCGCCTAGGCAAGCTTTCCGGCGCCGAGGCGGTCCTGGAGGGCCTGGAGGGCCACCTCTCCCGCCTGGGGGCCGAGGAGCTTCCCATCAGGCTTGCCCACGCCCTCCTGGCGGGAAGGCTTCCCGGGGAGCACCGGGACCCCTTTGACCGCATCCTGGCCGCCCAGAGCCTGGTGGAAGGCCTCGTCCTCCTCACCACCGACCGCGCCTTCCCCACCTTCGGCGTGGAGACCCTGTGGTGAAGGACCTCCTGGAGGAACGGGCAGGGGAGCTTGGGCTCCTCTTCGCCTGGGCCCCTTTGGACCTTCCTCCGGAGGCGGAGGCGCGCCACCGGGCCTGGCTAAAGGCGGGCCGCCACGGGGGGATGGCCTACCTCGAGGCCCCGGAGCGCTTCCGCCCCAAAAAGCGCTTCCCCTGGGCGAGGAGCGCCCTCCTCCTCTTCGCCCCCTACGCCTACCCCGACCCCGGGACCCCCCCGGGGGGCCTCCGGGTGGGCCGGGTCGCCCGCTACGCCTGGACGCGGGACTACCACCTCCTCCTGGGGGAGGCGCTGAAGGCCCTGGAAGGGACGGCGAGGGGCCTGGGCCTCGAGGCCAAGGGCTACGTGGACCACGGGCCCCTTCCCGAAAGGACCCTGGCCACCCTCTCGGGAACGGGCTGGATCGGCAAAAGCGGCTACTTCCTCTCCCCGGCCTTCGGGGCCCACAGCTTCATAGGGGTCCTCCTCACCCCCCTGGAGGTGGAAGCCCCACCCCTCCACCCTAACCGCTGCGGCCGCTGCGCCCGCTGCCTTTCCGCCTGCCCCACGGAGGCCCTCCTTGGGGACGGCACCCTGGACGCCCGGCGGTGCGTGAGCTACCTCACCGTTGAGCACAAGGGGCCCATCCCTCCCGCGCTCTGGAGGGGGATGGGGGACTGGCTTTTCGGCTGCGACCTCTGCGGGGAGGCCTGCCCCTGGGGGAGGTTCGGCAAGGTCTGGAAGGCCTTAAGGCCCGAGCCCGAGCTCGCCCACCCGGACCTCCTGGACTTCCTTCGCCTCTCGGGGCGGGCCTTCCAGAGGAAGTACGCGGGCACCGCCTTCCTCCGGGCGGGGAGGGCCCGCATGGCCCGAAACGCCCTCGTCGTCCTCTTCAACCTGGGCCTGGGGGAGGCCCTCTTCCGGGAGGCGGCAAGGGACCCAAGCCCCCTGGTCCGGCGCACCGCCCTAGGGGCCCTCCACCTCCTGGGAAAGCCCCTGGACCCCTTCCTGGAGGACCCCGACCCCGGGGTGCGGCGGGAGGCCCTACTCCTCCTGGAAGCGCCCGGTGCGGTAGACCTTCTCCAGGACCGGGGGCAGGCCCCAGGCCCTGAGGTCAAAGAGGAGGGGGCCTAGGTCGTAGGGCACTTTAAGGAAGCGGGCCTCGAGGGTCTCCGTGTCCAGGACCATGGCGTCCGCCCCGTGCTCCCCGGTGAGGCTTAGGCCCACGCTCCCGGGGTCCGCGAGAAGCCCCGCCCCCACCCGCCGGGCCAGGGGGAGGTGCCGCCCCCCTAGGAGGAGAACCCCGGCCCCGTAGCGCTCCAGGAGGGGAAGGAGGTCCCGGGCCGGGGAGAGGAGGTCCACCCGCCCCTCGGGGTTTCCCGGCGCCCCGTGGAAGGCCACGAGGCGCCGCTCCCCGTAGGCCTTGCGGTGGGAGAGCCTTAAGGAGCGGAGGTAGGCGAGCTCCTTCTCCCCAAGCTGGCTTCGGGTCCACTCCAGGGTGGCCCGGCCCACCCCCTCAGGGAGAGACCCGGGGAGGGGGTAGGCCACCCTCAGGTCCCAGGCCCCGGCGAGGGCGGAAAGCCCTTCCTGCCAAATCCTGTGGATCACCTGCCGGGGGTGGGGCCCGTAGCCCACCAGGTCCCCGAGGACCAGGACCTCGTCCACCCCTTCGGCCCTCAGGGCCTCCAGGGCGGCCTCGAGGGCGGGAAGGTTGGCGTGGAGGTCGGAGAGGACCCCAAGGCGCATGGCCCCATTCTGCCATCCCCCTCTTCAAAACCCGGTGAAAGGCGCACGGGGAGGCCTTATGGTGGAGGGGTGCGGGCCTTCCTCTTGGGCCTCCTCCTCGCCTTAAGCCTCCCTCCCTTCCCCCTGGGCTTCCTCGCTCCCCTCTTCCTGGCCTTCCTCCTCAAGGGGGGCTTCCGGGAGGGGTTCTTCGCGGGCCTGGGGTTTTGGGGGCTCCACCTCCTCTGGCTTCCCCAAAGCTTCGCCCAGAACTTCGGGCCCTGGGGGGCGGTCCCCTTCCTCCCCCTGGTCCTCGTCAAGGCCCTCTCCTTCGGCCTCCTCTTCGCCCTCACCCCAACGCCCCTCATGCGCATCGGGGGGTGGGTCCTCCTGGAGTGGCTCACGGAGAAGGGGGAGCTCGCCTTCCCCTGGGGGCTTTTGGGCTACGCCCTGGTGGAGGCCCCGGGGCGGGTCCTCGCCGCCTTGGGCGGGGTCTACCTCCTCTCCCTCCTCGTCCTCCTCGTGGCCTATGGCCTCAGGGCGAGGCGGCCTTGGGTCCTCCTCCCTTGGGCCTTCCTCTGGCTCCTCCCCCTCCCCGAGGCCAAGCCCGAGGGAAAGGCCCTCCTGGTCCAGGGGAACATCAACCCCTTAAGGAAGTTCCAGGGGGAGCTGGACGAGGCGGTCTACCTGAGGCTCACCGAGGCGGGGCTTAGGGCCCACCCCGAGGCGGACCTCGTGGTCTGGCCCGAGACCGCGGTCTGGGCCATCCCCAAGGGGGTGGACGCCCTCCTCCAGGGCCGCCCCCTCCTCACCGGCCTCAACCTCTTCGGCCCCAACCGGGCGGTGCTCTACCGAAAGGGCGAGGTCCTCGGCCACTACGACAAGACCCGCCTCGTCCCCTTCGGGGAGCGCTTCCCCTTCCGGGAGGCCTTGGGCGGGGTCTACGCCTTCTTCTTCCGGGCCCTGGGACTTGGGGAGCTCGCCGACCGCGTCCCGGGGGGGAAGGTGGCCCCCATCGGGCCTTACGGGGTCCTCATCTGCTACGAGTCGGTATTTCCCTCGGTAGCCCGGAGCCTGGCCCGGGAGGGCGCCGGGGTCCTCGTCCTCCTCACCAACGACGCCTGGTTCGGCCCCTCCTTCGGGGGCAGGCAGCACTTCGCCCTGGGGCGCCTAAGGGCGGTGGAAACGGGGCGCTGGCTCCTCAGGGCCGGGAACGACGGGATCACCGCGGCCATAGACCCCTTCGGCCGGGTGGTGGCGGGGATCCCGCCCCACCAAGAGGGCTTCCTCCTCGCCCCTTACGCCCGGAAAACGGGCCTCACCCCCTACGCGCGCCTCGGGGACTTCCCGGTGGGCCTGGCGTTGACCATCTTCCTCCTTGGCCTTATCCTTAGGGTGCGTCCGCCGGGGTGGCGGAACCGGTAGACGCGGCAGACTCAAAATCTGCTGTCCGCAAGGACGTGCGGGTTCGAGTCCCGCCCCCGGCACCAAGGGGCCCCGAAAGGGGCCTTATTCCTTGTCCCAAAGGGCGAGCACATAGTTCTCCGCCGCCTGGAAGCGGGGCGGGCTTCCCAAGGCCTCCCGGAAGAGGCCCTCCAGGGCCTCCAGGGAGAGCCTCCGCCCAAGGGGCGGCCCCACCTCCTCCTCCCGGTAAGGCCACTCCAAGACGTCGGGTAGGGAAGGCGCCTGAGCCAGTACCCGGTCCCCGCGCCCACCTCGAGAAGGCTCTCCCCCGGAGGAAGAAGCCCCCTCAGGACCCGCTCCTCCTCGGCGATGACGTAGGCCCCCAAGGGGGTCTCGTACCAGGTCTCGTAGGCCTCGGCCAGGGAAGCGAAGGGGTCCACGCCCCTAGTCTAGCCGCACCGCCACGCCCTCGTCGGGGCGCAAAAAGAGCCTCTCCCCCATTGGTGTCCTGGAAGCTCCGGGGGTAGACCTGGTAGATCACCGCCTCTTTCCACCACATGGCCTCAGTCTACACCCAGACCTGGAAGCTCTTCCACAAGCCGGAAGGGGGGAACCCCCCGCCCCCGGTGAAGCCCTCCCTTAGGGGCGGCGGACCCCGGGCCTAACCCCCACGGACGGGCTCCACCCGGGGCCGGAAGGCGGCCTCCTCCGGCAGGAGGCGGCGCTTCTTGGCCCGGCGGTAGACGGCGTCCCACATGCGGCAGAAGGAGCAGACCGCCCCCGTGGTGGGGTAGCCGCACCGCTCGCACTCCCTTAAGGGCACCTCCTCCTCGGCCTTCAGGCGGGGCTGGATCTTGTCCAGGAAGCCCTCGAGGAAGCGGAGCTTGGCCCCCGGCATCTCCTTCTCCACCAGGTTCAACGCCTCCTTGTAGAGGAGGCTTTTCGCCCCCTTGGCGTTGGGGCACTCCTCGTGGAGGTAGCGGATCCCCCTGAGGAGGGTGTAGGAGAGGACCTCCCTTTCGCTGAAGCGGTAGAAGGGCTTGACCCGGGCGGCGAGGCCGGGCTTCTCGGGGAGCACGGGCCCCTGGCGCACCAGGGCGTCCTCCTGGGGGTTCAGGAGGTTCCCGAAGAGGACGGCGGCCTCGTCGTCCAGGTTGTGCCCCGTGGCCACCGCGCGGAAGCCCCCCTCCACCGCCACCTGGTTGAGGATGTACCGCTTGGAGAGGCCGCAGGCGGAGCAGGCCACCCTCCCGGAAAGCTCGGCGAGCTCCGGCACCCCGAAGCCGTAGGCCCCCTTCAGGTCCACCACCCATAGCTCCAGGCCCCTTTCCCTGGCGAAGGCCCGGGTGACCTCGAGGCTCCGGTCGGAGTAGGCCCCGATGCCGAGGTGGATGTGGAGGCCCACGGCCTGGTAGCCCAGGCGGTGAAGCACGTCCCAAAGGGCAAGGGAATCTTTCCCCCCCGAGACCGCCACCAGCACCCTCTCCCCGGGCTTCAGCATCCGGTGGCGGCGGATGGCCCGCTCGGTTTCCTTGACGAACCAGTCCAGGTAGTGCTCCCGGCAGAGGGCGAGCCCCCGGGACCTCACCTCCACCTGGGCCTTCTCCCCGCAGACCTTGCAGACCACGGCTACCCTCCCGAGATGGCGGAGAGGACCTCTAGGGTGTCCTCCTCCTCCACCACCTCGTCCGGGGTGAGAAGCGTCTCCCCCCGCACCGCCACCACGGTCTCGGGGTTCACCCCAAGCTCCTCCAGGACTGCCCGCAAGGGGCGGTTCCCCTTGACCTCCACCTCCTTGCGCTCGGGCAGGCGCAGAACGACCCTCACCCCGCTAGTGTAGCAGGTGGGGGGCCACGAGCTCCGTGAGCCTCTGCAGGGTGAGGCGGTTCCGCTTCGCGATCTCCTCCCGCCTGGGGATCCCCGGGTAGGCCCCCTCGGGGTCGTGGAGGGTGGGGGTGAGGGGCTTCCCGAGCCTTTCCTCCCACGCCCTCCGCCACCCCTCGGGCAGGCGCTCGGGGAGAGGAAGGCCGTGGAAGACGTGGTAAAGGAGGGCCCAGACCCGCACCGCCCCGTCCAGGCTGTACCCGCCCCCCAAGGTGAAGAGGACCCTGCCCCCGGCGTAGGCCTCGGCGTACTCCAGGAGGAGGCGGAAAAGCCTTTCATAGGCCCGGGTGGTGAGGAGGAGGTCGGCCAAGGGGTCCAGGAAGTGGGCGTCCGCCCCCGCCTGCACCACGAGGACGTCGGGGCGGAAGGCCTTTAGGGCCCAGGGCAGGAGGGCCTGGAAGACCTCGAGGTAGCTTTCGTCCTCGGTGAAGGGCTCCAAGGGGAGGTTAAGCTTCCTCCCCAGGCCCGCCCCTCGGCCCACCTCGTGGACGTGCCCCGTGCCGGGAAAGAGGTAGCGGCCCGACTCGTGGAGGCTTAGGGTGAGGACCTCCCCCTCCTCGTAGTGGATCCACTGCACCCCGTCCCCGTGGTGGACGTCAATGTCCACGTAGGCCACGCGAAGCCCGGAGCGGGTCATGTGGCGGATGGCCACGGAGAGGTCGTTGTAAACGCAAAACCCCGAGGCGCGGTCGTACTGGGCGTGGTGGAGGCCGCCCCCAAGCTGAAGCACCCGCTTCTCCCCCGAGAGGATCCGCCTCGCCCCCTCCAGGGTCCCCCCCACCAGGACCCGGGCCGCCCGGTCCATGCCGGGGAAGACGGGGGTGTCCCCCGTGCCCAGGCCGTAGTGCTCCAGGTCGGGGTAGAGCTCCCCCCGGCTTGCCGCCTCCACCCGCTTCACCAGGCGCTCGGAGTGCACCGTGAGCACCTCCTCCCTCGAGGCCTCAGGGGGCGCAAGGGGCGTCCGCCACACCCCGAGGGCCTCTAGGAGGGAGGTGAGCATCTCCAGGCGGACGGGGCTGAAGGGGTGCTGGGGCCCGAAGTTGTAGAGGCGGTACTCCTCCCGGTAGATCACCATGGCTTCCTGGGGGGCCAGAGGACCGCAAACCCCTCCCGGCGGAGGTCCTCCGCCAGGGGGTGGGTCTCCAGGGTGTTCACCCGCACCACCGCCCGCACCGCCTCCTCCCCCTCGGGGTAGGAGAGGAGGGAGTGGATGTTCACCCCCCGCCCCGCCAAAAACCCCGTGAGGCGGGCAAGCTCCCCAGGGCGGTCGGCGAGGCGCACCTCGAGGCGGCCCGAGGGCTCCGTGACCCCGGTGAGCCTGAGGAGGGCGTCCAGGAGGTCAATCCCCGTGACGATGCCCACGAGGGCCTCGTCCTCCAAAACCGGGAGGCACCCGATCTTCCGCTCCCGCATGGCCCGGGCCGCCTCCTCCACGGGGTCTAAAGGGTGGGCGGTGACCACGGCCCGGGTCATCACCTCCCCCACCTGGGTGCACCCGGGGCAGGGCCCCTTGGGGTTCAGGTGGCTCGTGGCCAGGCGAATGTCCCGGTCGGTAAGGATGCCCACGAGCCTCCCCCCCTCCACCACGGGGAGGTGGCGGATCCCCCTTTCCAGGAGGAGGCGGTAGGCGTCCTCGAGGGTCGCCTCGGGCCCCACGGTGAGGACGGGGCTTTTCATCACGTCCCTTACCAGCATGGGCCCAGTATACGGCGAAAGGGCCCCGGAAGCCGGGGCCCTGGCCTCACCTGGGGAATCAGCCCCCCATGCGGGCCTGGGGTGGCCTTAAAGGATGTCGTCCCGGATGCAGGCCTTGTAGTGCCCCGGGGAGACCTCCTTAAGCTCGGGCACCACCTGGGCGCACTCGGGCAGGGCGTAGCGGCACCGCGTGCGGAAGACGCACCCCGAGGGCGGGTTGATGGGCGAGGGAATGTCCCCCTGGAGCACGATCCGCTCCCGCTTCACCGTGGGGTCCGGGATGGGCACCGCCGAGAGCAGGGCCTCCGTGTAGGGGTGCTTGGGGTTGCGGTAAAGCTCCCGGGCAGGGGCGAGCTCCATCACCTTCCCCAGGTACATCACCGCCACCCGGTCCGAGATGTACTCCACCACCGCCAGGTCGTGGGCGATGAAGAGCAGGGTGAGCCCGAGCTCCTCCTTGAGGTCCTGGAGGAGGTTCACCACCTGGGCCTGGATGGACACGTCCAGGGCGGAGACCGGCTCGTCCGCCACGATGAACTCCGGGGCCACCGCCAAGGCCCGGGCGATCCCGATCCTCTGCCTCTGCCCCCCGGAGAACTCGTGGGGGTAGCGCCGCATGTGGTCCGGGGAAAGCCCCACGAGCTTAAGGAGCTCCGCCACCCTCTCCGCCCGCTCCTGGGGGGTCTTCCCGATCCCGTGGATGACGAGGGGCTCGGCGATGATGTCCCCCACCGTCATCCGCGGGTTCAGGGAGCTGAAGGGGTCCTGGAAGATGATCTGCATCCGCCGCCGGAAAGGCCTTAGGGCGTTCTTGGGGATATCCGTGATGTCCTGCCCCTCAAAAAGGATCCGGCCCCCCGTGGGCTCAATGAGGCGAAGAAGGGTCCGGCCCACCGTGGTCTTCCCGCTCCCCGACTCCCCCACGAGCCCCAAGACCTCCCCCCGCCTTATGGCGAAGGAAACCCCGTCCACCGCCTTGACGCTGGCCACCACCCGGGAAAGCACCCCCCCGCGGATGGGAAAGTGCTTCTTGAGGTCCTTGACCTCCACAAGAACCCCGTTCCCCTTCATGCCCTAACCTCCCGGATCTCCCGCCAGCGAACGCACCTCACCCGGCGACCCTCCCCAGCCTCCTCTAAGGGCGGCACCTCCCGGTCGCAAAGCCCCTCCACGTAGTGCTTGCACCGGGGGTGGAAGGCGCACCCCGGAGGCAAATAAAGGGGGTTCGGCACGTTCCCGGGAATGGCCTCAAGCCGCTCCTTGCGCTCCGCCGCCAGGTCCAGCCGCGGCACCGAGTGCAAAAGCCCCCGGGTGTAGGGGTGGAGGGGCTCCTTGAAAAGCGGCACCACGTCCGCCTGCTCCACCGCACGGCCCGCGTACATCACCACCACCCGGTCCGCCATCTCCGCCACCACCCCCAGGTTGTGGGTGATGAAGAGGATGCTCATCCCGATCTCCTCCTGGAGCTTCTTCATCAGCTCCAGGATCTGCGCCTGGATGGTCACGTCCAAGGCCGTGGTGGGCTCGTCGGCGATGAGGAGCGAGGGGTTGCAGGAAAGGGCCATGGCGATCATCACCCGCTGCCGCATCCCCCCCGACATCTGGTGCGGGTAGTTGCTGAGCCGCTTCTTGGGCTCGGGAATCCCCACCAGGTCCAGCATGTGCGCGGCAAGCTCCATGGCCTCCTTGCGGCTTTTCCCCTGGTGGAGCATGATGGCCTCGGCGATCTGGTCCCCCACCGTGTACACCGGGTTCAGGGAGGTCATGGGCTCCTGGAAGATCATGGCGATGTCGTTCCCCCGGATCCGGCGCATCTCCGCCTCGGAGAGCTTGGTGAGGTCCCGCACCCGCCCGTCCTTCCCGCGGAAGAGCACCTCCCCCCCCACGATCCGCCCGGGAGGCGTGGGGATGAGCCGCATGATGGCCAGGGAGGTCACGCTCTTCCCAGACCCCGACTCCCCCACCACCGCCAGGGTCTCCCCCTTGTCCACGTGGAAGGAAACCCCGTCCACCGCCTTCACCACCCCGTCGTCGGTGAAGAAGTGGACCCTGAGGTCCCTCACCTCCAAAAGCCGCTTCTCGTCCATGGACACTCCTTCAGCAAAGCCCTCAAAGCACCTCACCCGTTATACGCCATACCCGGTCAAAAGAGAAGCCCTACTGCCGCCGCCTCGGGTCCAGGGCGTCGCGCAGGCCATCCCCGAGGAAGTTCCAGGAGAGCACCGAGAGGAAGATGAAAAACCCCGGCCAGAGCACCCAGGGGCGGTCGGTGAAGGAGGCGAAGCCGCCCTGCTGCGCCGCCTGCAGGAGGAGCCCCCAGCTGGTGTAGGGCTCGGTGACCCCGAGGCCCAGGAAGGAAAGCCCGCTCTCCCCCAGGATGAAGCCGGGGATGGTGAGGGAAAGGCTCACGATCACGTAGCTCGCCGTGGCGGGAAGCACGTGCCGGGTGATGATGCGGCCGTCCGAGGCCCCGAGGGCCCTGGCCGCCTGCACGTAGTCCATCTCCCGCACGGAAAGCACGATCCCCCGCACCACCCGGGCGAGCCCTCCCCAGCCGATGAAGCCGAGAAGCCCCACCACCAGGTAGAAGGTGAGGAGGGGATCTATATTGGTGGGGAAGACCGCCCGCAAGGAGATGAGGAGGAAGAGGGAGGGGATGGCGGCGATGATCTCCACCGTGCGCATGATGAGGTCGTCGGGGTCCAGGCGGATGGGCTCCCGGAAGAGCCTAAAGAGGATGGCCCCCGCCGCCAGGCCCCCGAGGAAGACCACCAGGAAGTCCAGCCCCCGGGAGAAGGGGTCCTCCCCGGGGGTTAGGCGGGCGAAGGAGAAGGCGAGGAAGAGGGCCGAAGCGGCCACCCCGAGCCAGAGGAGGAGGCTCAAGGGGCCAAGGAGGAGGCCCAGGCCCCGCCACCGGGAAGGGGGCAGGGAGAGGTGGAAGGGGCGGCCCGAGAAGTAGCCCGCAATCCCCCCCAGGAGAAGCCCCAGGGCGAAGGAGACGAGGGCCGAGAGGATGCCGATGGTGAGGGACACCTGGCCCCCGTAGACCACCCGGCTGAAGAGGTCGCGGCCGAAGTTGTCGGTGCCCATGAGGAAGATGCGCCCCGGGGGGTCCACGCCGAAGAGGCGGAGGTCGGAGCGGAAGACCTTGAAGATGGTGTAGGGTTGGTCCGGGGTGCGCACGAAGAAGCGGACGTAGAACTTCCCCTGGCCCGGGTCCTCCTCATAACGGGGCTGCAGGGACACGGGGTCAATGCTCCGCTTGGTGGCGTAGACGAAGGGGCGGGTGAGCCTGCCCGTTTCGGGGTCTACGAAATGGATCCGGGTGGGCGGGTGGTTGCCCTTGGGCGGGTAAAGCTCGTAGTAGTTGGGGTCGTAGGGGCTGAAGAACCCGGCGAAGGCGGCCATGAGGTAGAGGACGAAGAGAATCCGCCCGCCCCAGACCGCCAGGCGGTGCTTGCGGAACTGGCGCAGGACGAGTTGGGTCCGGCTTAAGGAAAGGGCGCGCTCCACGGTCCACCCCCTACTCGTAGCGGATCCTGGGGTCCACCCAGGCGAGGAGCAGGTCGGAGATCAGGTTGCCGATCATGAGGAGGACCAGGCTCACGGTGAGGAAGCCGGCGATGACGTAGAGGTCCTGGTTGGCGATGGCGTCCAGGAAGAAGGGGGTGATGCCCGGCCAGGCCATGACCACCTCCACGAAGCCCGCTCCGGAGATGAGCCCGGGAAGAAGCCCGCCCAGGGTGGCCACGAAGGGGATCACGGCGTTGCGGAAGGCGTGCTTGTAGAGGACCACCCGCTCGGAAAGCCCCTTGGCCCGGGCGGTGCGGATATAGTCCTGCCCCAAGACCTCCAGCATCTGCCCCCGCATGAGGCGGGAAAGCCCGGCGATGTCA
>NZ_JBWGQW010000011.1:40192-45005 GCF_056332225.1 Thermus sp.
CCGGGCGGTGCGGATATAGTCCTGCCCCAAGACCTCCAGCATCTGCCCCCGCATGAGGCGGGAAAGCCCGGCGATGTCATTGGCCGTGGCCACCAAAACCGGCACCACGGCGTGCCAGGCGATGTCCAAGACCTGCCTCAAGGGGGGCATCTGCTCAAAGCCCGTGGAGGTCATGCCGGAGACCGGGAAGAGGAGGGTGCCCGTTCGGAACTTGATCTGGAGGAGGACGTAGATGGCGATGAGGGCGAGGAAAAAGCTCGGCACCGAAAGCCCGATGTAGGCCAGGAAGGAGAGGAGGCGGTCCCCCAGGGAATACTGGCGCACCGCCCCGTAGACCCCGATGGGGATGGCCACCAGGTAGAGGAGGAGCGTGGAGGGGATAACGATCACCATGGAGTTCACCACCCGGGGCCAGATGACCTGAAGCACCGGCGCCTGAAAGGCGAAGGAGTAGCCCAGGTTGAGGTGGAGGAGGTTGTCCATCCAGAGAAGGTACTGCTCGTAGATGGGCCGGTCTAGGCCGAACTGGGCGCGGAGGCGGGCGATGGTCTCCGGGGTCACCTTGGGGTCCAGCTCCAGCTGGGTCAGGTAGTCCCCGGGGGCCAGCTGGATGATGAGGAAGGCGAGGAAGGTGGCCCCGAAGAAGGTGGGGACGAGGTAGAGGACGCGGCGGAGGATGTAGGCGGTCATGGCTTCTCAAAGAGGCCCCGGGGCCATGGGGCCCCGGGAGGCCTCGAGCCCGCTTACTTCTTGATGAAGGTGAGCTCCACTTCCCTGGAGCCCCAGATGCTGGAGATGATGGCGTCCGGGTGCTCGCCGCCCAGGCGGTTGTTCCAGGCGGGGTGGTAGTTGGGCCCGGCGATGTAGATCACGGGGAGGAGGCTCGCCTCAATCTCCTGCATCCGGTAGCCGATCTCCACCCGCTTCTTGAAGTCCAGCTCCGTGCGGCCGCGGGAGTAGAGGGCGTCCAGCTGGGTCTCCCTGGGGTCCAGGCACTGGCCGGACTTGTTCCACATGTGGAGGTTGCCCTTGCAGGGGACCACGTTGGAGCCGAAGGGCCAGTCCAGGCCGCCGCCCGAGAGGCCGATGATGATGGCGTCAAAGGGCCGGTCGGGGCCGGAGGAGAGGAGCTGGCCCACCAGGGTGTTGAAGTCTATGGCCTGGAAGTTGACCTTGACCCCCACCTTCTTGGCCTCGTCCACGAAGATCTTGGCGATCTGCTCCCGCTGGTTGTTGCCGGCGTTGGTGGCCAGGTTGAACTCAAGCCTCCGGCCCTTAGAGTCCACCAGGTAGCCTTCCTTATCCTTCTTGGTGAAGCCGAGCTCGGCGAGGAGCTTCGCCGCCTGCTTGGGGTCGTACTCGTACTTGGGCACCTTGGGGTTGATCCACTGGGTGAGCACGGGGTAGACGCTGGTGTACATGGGGGTGCCCAGGCCCCCGTAGACGATGTCAATCACCGCCTGGCGGTTCACCAGGTGGCTCATGGCCCGGCGGAACTTGTCGGAGCGGAAGAGGCTCTGCTTGAAGGGGTCCGAGGCCTTGTTCCAGTTGAAGACCATGAACTGGCTCGAGGCCACGGGGGAGGCGTTCACCTTGAGGGTGGCGTCCAGGCGGCCCTGCTGGATGGCCTGGCGGACCTGGGAGATGTGGTCCACAGTTCCAGGGGTGAAGACGTCAATGTTCCCCGCCAGGAACTCGGCGAGCTGGGCGTTGATGTCCTTCACGATCTTGATCTCGTAGCGGTCCAGGTAGGGGAGGGGGTTGCCCGCCTCGTCCTTGTTCCACTCCCCGAAGGCGGGGTTGCGCTTCAGGACCAGGCGCTCCCCGGGGCGGTAGCTCTCAATGAGCCAGGGCCCGCCGGAGACGATGTTCTCCGGCTTCTCGCTCAGGGTCCACATCTTCTTGATGCCCTCCGCCCCCTCCTTCTGGTAGACGGGGCCGAAGACGTGGGCGGGCCAGGGCTCAAAGCTGGCCACGGCGAAGGCCTCGGCATCCGTCTTGGGATAGATGAAGCGGAGGGTGTAGTCGTCAAGCTTCTTGAGGACGATGGGCTTGCCGTCAATGAAGAAGGAGTCGTAGCTGTTGGAGCCCACCGCCTTGTCGGTGTGGATGCGCCAGGTGGTGATCCAGTCGTCGGCGGTGATGGGCTGGCCGTCGGACCACTTCATCCCCTTGCGGATCTTGAAGGTGATCTCCAGCTTGTTGGGGCTGATGGTCCAGGACTCCGCCATGTAGGGGATCCAGTCCCCGGTGGTGGGGTCGCGGGTCGCGAGGCCGCGCCCTCCGGAGATGAGGTCCGGCACGTTGGTCGCCTCGGCGGTGAGAAAGGGGTTGAAGGTGCGGAAGTCCGAGATCACCGCCGCCCTAAGCGTCCCTCCCCGCTTGGCCTCGGAGGGCTTGGCCACCGTCCACTTCTGGGGCCAGACGAAGGTCTGAGCCGAGGCGATGCCCGCCAGCGCTAAAATGCCCGCCAAAAGGATTCCTTTTCTCATAGCGCCTCCTTCGCGCGTACGGCCTTACGTTATCGGGGGAAGCTAGACCCTGTCAAGGGTTGACCCTAGGGCCCCTCCGTGAAAAAATCCTCCCCATAAGGAGGGAAGCATGCGCGCAGTGGTCATGCGAGCCAGGGGAGGCCCCGAGGTGCTGGAGGTGGCCGACCTTCCCGTCCCCGAACCCGGCCCCAAGGAGGTGCGGGTGCGGCTTCGGGCGGCCGCCCTCAACCACCTGGACATCTGGGTGCGAAAAGGGGTGGCAAGCCCAAGAATCCCCCTGCCCCACGTCCTGGGGGCGGACGGAAGCGGGGTGGTGGACGCCGTGGGCCCCGGGGTGGAGGGCTTCGCCCCCGGGGACGAGGTGGTGGTGAACCCCGGCCTCTCCTGCGGGCGGTGCGAGCGGTGCCTCGCGGGGGAGGACAACCTCTGCCCCCGCTACGAGATCCTGGGGGAGCACCGCCATGGCACCTACGCCGAGTACGTGGTCCTGCCCGAGGCCAACCTGGCCCCCAAGCCCAAGAACCTCTCCTTTGAGGAGGCCGCCGCCCTTCCCCTCACCTTCCTCACCGCCTGGCAGATGGTGGTGGATAAGCTAGGGGTGCGCCCGGGGGAGGACGTTTTGGTGATGGCCGCGGGGAGCGGGGTGAGCGTGGCCGCCATCCAGATCGCCAAGCTCTTCGGGGCCCGGGTCATCGCCACCGCGGGCTCCGAGGAGAAGCTCAGGAAGGCCCGGGAGCTCGGGGCGGACGAGGCGGTGAACTACACCCACCCCGATTGGCCCAAGGAGGTGCGCCGCCTCACCGGGGGCAAGGGAGCGGACAAGGTGGTGGACCACACCGGGGCCCTCTACTTTGAGGGGGTCATCCGGGCCACGGCGAACGGGGGAAAAATCGCCATCGCCGGGGCCTCCTCGGGCTACGAGGGCACCCTGCCCTTCGCCCACGTCTTCTACCGCCAGCTCGCCATCCTGGGCTCCACCATGGCCTCCAAAAGCCGCCTCTTCCCCATTTTGCGCTTCGTGGAGGAAGGGAGGCTCAAGCCCGTGGTGGGAAAGGTGCTTCCCCTGGAGGAGGCCGCCGAGGGCCACCGCCTCCTGGAGGAGAGGCGGGTCTTCGGCAAGGTGGTGCTCAGGGTGGAGTAAGGACGCCCGTCCCCCCGAGGCGGCCTTAAAATGCCCCGAGAGGTGAGGCCATGGAGCACACGGACGTGATCGTCATCGGCGCCGGGCCTGCGGGGCTTTTCGCGGGGTTCTACGTGGGCATGCGGGGGCTCTCCTTCCGCTTCGTGGACCCCTTGCCCGAGCCCGGGGGGCAGCTCACCGCCCTTTACCCGGAGAAGTACATCTACGACGTGGCCGGCTTCCCCAAGGTCTACGCCAAGGACCTGGTGAAGGGCCTCTTGGAGCAGGTGGCCCCCTTCAACCCCGTCTACAGCCTCGGGGAGCGGGCCGAGACCCTGGAGAAGGAAGGGGACCTCTTCAAGGTGACCACCTCCCAGGGGAACACCTACACCGCCAAGGCGGTGATCATCGCCGCCGGGGTGGGAGCCTTTGAGCCCCGGCGTCTGGGGGCCCCGGGGGAAAGGGAGCTTGAGGGTAAGGGCGTCTACTACGCCGTGAGGAGCAAGGCGGAGTTCCAGGGGAAGCGGGTCCTCATCGTGGGCGGGGGGGACAGCGCCGTGGACTGGGCCCTAAACCTCCTGGGTACCGCCCAGGAGATCACCCTCATCCACCGCAGGCCCCAGTTCCGGGCCCACGAGGCGAGCGTGAAGGAGCTCCTGCGGGCCCACGAGGAGGGGCGCCTTCGGGTCCTCACCCCCTACGAGGTCCGGCGCATTGAGGGGGAGGGGTGGGTAAGAAAAGCGGTCATCTTCCAGAACCAGACCCAGGAGGAGGTGGAGCTGGAGGTGGACGCCGTCCTCATCCTCGCGGGCTACCTCACCAAGCTCGGCCCCGTGGCGGGCTGGGGGTTGGAGCTGGAGAAGAACAAGATCAAGGTGGACACCACCATGGCCACCAGCATCCCCGGGGTCTACGCCTGCGGGGACATCGTCACCTACCCCGGGAAGCTCCCCCTCATCGCCCTGGGCTTCGGGGAGGCGGCCATCGCCGCCAACCACGCCGCCGCCTACGCCAACCCCGCCCTCAAGGTGAACCCGGGGCACTCCTCGGAAAAGGGCGAGGAGAAGGCCCCCGTCTAATACCACCCCAGGCTGGCTTGCGCCAGCCTGGGGGCCCCGGGAAAGAAGCCCGGTGGCCGCCCCGCCAAGGTGCCGAGGAGGGAAAGGGTGAACGCCATCCAGAAAGTGTTCCCCTAAAGGGG
>NZ_JBWGQW010000012.1:0-31272 GCF_056332225.1 Thermus sp.
CCAAGGAAAGGGCGCTTTTTGAGGCCAAGGTAAGGCAAGCCTACAACCGCCTGCGCCTCGAGGACCCTCTGCACCTCGCCGTCTTCCATAGGCCCGTGGCGAGAAGCCTCGGCCACCGCACCATGCCCAAGACCTTCGCTTACTCGGTGGCGGCCGTGGGCAACCCCTGGATCGCGGCCCAGGCCGAAGGGATCGGGGTGGGGTGGGTGAGCATTCTGGAACCCGAAGCGGCAGCAAGGCTTCTGGGAGCCCCACCGGGCTACCGGATTCTGGCCCACCTCTGCCTGGGATACCCCCGCGCCTGGCCGGAGGAGCCCCTTCTGCAACGTGCAGGCTGGCGCCCGGGAGGACCTCTTCTCCGCTACCAGGAGCGTTTCCCGTGAGCCTCCTCCTCGCCCTCCTCCTGGACGCCCTCCTAGGGGAGCCCCCGCCCCGGCTCCACCCCGTGGTCTGGATGGGGCGGTACCTCGCCTGGGCCTGGCCCAGGGT
Source organism: Thermus sp. (assembly GCF_056332225.1). NCBI lineage: Bacteria > Thermotogati > Deinococcota > Deinococci > Thermales > Thermaceae > Thermus > Thermus sp. The sequence goes on from NZ_JBWGQW010000012.1 coordinate 490, forward strand.
GCGGGGCTTCTGGTCCGGGGCCCTCTATTGGACCCTCGGGGCCCTTCTCTTCGCCCTCCCCGCCTTCCTCCTGGACCTCCTCCTGAGGCCTTTGGCCTGGGGCTGGGTGGCCTTGGGCCTCCTCCTCAAGCCCCTCTTCAGCCTGAGGATGCTCCTCCTGGAGGTCCTGGCGGTGGAAAGGGCCCTGGGGGAGGGCCTAAAGGCGGGAAGAAGGCGCCTTTCCCGCATCGTGAGCCGCAGAACCGAAGACCTCTCCGAGGAGGAGGTGCGGGAGGCCGCCTTGGAAAGCCTCGCGGAAAACCTCTCGGATAGCCTCATCGCCCCCCTCCTCTACTACGCCCTCTTGGGCCTCGGGGGGGCCGCCCTCTACCGCTACGCCAACACCGCCGACGCCATGTGGGGCTACCCGGAGCACGGGGCGAGGGGCACCTTCGCCGCCCGGGCGGACGACCTCCTGAACCTCCTCCCCGCCCGCCTCACCGGGCTTCTCCTCTGCCCCCCAAGGCTTTGGGGAAGGCTTTTGCGGGAGGCCCGCAAGACCCCCTCCCCCAACGCGGGCTTCCCCATGGCCGCCCTGGCCCTGAGGCTCGGGGTGCGCTTGAGGAAGCGGGGGGCCTACGCCCTCAACCCCCTCGCCCCCTCTCCCGAGGCAAAGCACACCCGGAAGGCCCTCTGGCTCGTGGGGGGCCTGGGCTACGGGGTGGGGCTCCTCCTTGCGGCGGCCACGGGGCTTGGGTAGGCTTTGAAGGTGGAGCGGAGCCGGGACTTCCTGCTCCAGGCCAAGCGGGACCTGGAGCAGGCTAGGCTTTCCCTCCGGGAAGGGTTTTTTGAGTGGGCGGCCTTCGCGGCGCAGCAAGCAGCGGAGAAGGCGGTGAAGGCCGTCTTTCAGAGGCTGGGCGCCGTGGCCTGGGGCCACTCGGTGGCGGGCCTCCTCGAGGAGCTCGCCCAAAACTTCCCTGTGCCCGAGGCTTTGCTGGACGCCGCCAGCGAGCTGGACAAGGCCTACATCCCAAGCCGGTACCCCGACGCCCTGCCGGAGGGCGCCCCCTTTCAGCGCTACCGGCGGGGCGAGGCCGAGCGCCTCTTGGGACACGCGGAGGCGGTGTATGCCTACTGTGAAGGTGTTCTATCCCAGATGGAGGAGGGAGGAGCTTCTCCTCCGCCTCGAGGAGGGGCTTAAGGCCCTGGAAAAGGAACTCCTCCTCCTCGAGGCCTGGCTCTTCGGCTCCTGGGCCCAGGGAAGGGCCTTGGTGGGGAGCGACGTGGACCTCCTCCTCCTCTACCGGGGGCCCCGCCGGGAGGACCTCCACCGCCTGGCCCGAAAGGCCTTCCCCGGCCTTCCCCTGGAGCTTCACGCCTACACCGAGGAGGAGGCGGCCCGCCTCGAGGCCGTCCTCGCCCGGATGCGGGAGGGCGCCCTCCGCCTCCGTCCTTAGCCTGAGCCCCAGTCGGCCTCCCACGGCTTCCCTACCATGGAAGGCATGCTGGACGACGTCCTCCGGCCCATCCACGGCGGCACCGACGAGGGCCCCGAGCCCCTCTACGACTTCTCCACCAACGCCAACGCCCTGGGACCGAACCCCGTGATCCTGGAAAGGCTTAAGGCGGTGGACCCGAGCCGCTACCCCGACCCCCTCTACCGGAGGCTCAGGGCGGCCCTGGCCGAGGCCCACGGGGTGCGCCCGGAGCAGGTGGCCGTGGGCACGGGCACCAGCGAGCTCATCCACCGCCTGGCCCGCTGGACCTACCTGCGGGGGCCCATCCTCCTCCTTCCCCCCACCTTCAGCGAGTACGCCCGGGCGGCGAGGGCCCTGGACCTCCCCTTGTGGGAGGCGGAAAGCCCCGAGGCCTTCCTGGAGCTCCTCCCCAGGAGTTCTTTAGCCTTTCTTTGCGTGCCCAACAATCCCACGGGGGAGGTCTACCCCTTTTTGGAGGAGGCCGCAAGGCGCGCAGGGGGGGCCTTGGTCCTGGACCTCGCCTACTACGACCTCATGGAATCCCCCCCTCCCCTCCCCCAGGGGGCCTTCCGCCTCTATAGCCCCAACAAGGCCCACGGCCTCACGGGGGTCAGGGCGGGGTACCTCGTGGCCCCCCTGGACCTCACCCACTTCCAGAACCTGGCCCCGAGCTGGCCCCTTTCCGTTTACGGGGAGGCCCTCCTCCAAGCTCACCTGGACCCAGAGGCCCGGGCCTGGCTGGAGGAGAGCAAGCGGGAGCTCCTCCGGCTCAGGCGCCTCCTGGCCCAGGGCCTGAGGGACCTGGGCCTCGAGGTCCGGGAAAGCCCGGCGAACTTCCTCCTGGTGCGGGTGGGGAAGGCCACGGAGGTAGCGAGGGCCCTTAGGGAAAGGGGCCTAAGGGTGCGGGACGCCACGAGCTTCGGCCTTCCCGAATGGCTCAGGCTCTCCGCCCAGAGGGAAGAGGCCATAGGGGCGCTCCTCCTCGCGCTGGAGGAGGTCCTCGCCGGTACGCTTAGGACGTGAGCCCGGACGGAATCCTCGCCGGAGGAGGAAGCGCCTTCCGGACAGGCGCCGGCGCCTCCCCCCCCTCTACCTCATGGACACCACGGGGCTGGCCTACCGGAGGGAGGACCGGCTTCTCCCCTTTCGTCGGGGGGAGGAGGCGCGGCGGCACACGCGGCTTCTGGCCCTGATGCGGTGGGATAGGAGGAGGCGGCTGTTGTGGCCCTGGGGTGGGGTGGCCGGGGAGGGCTACGCCCCGGACCCCCGGCTGGGGGGAGAGGTGCTGAGGCGGTTTCCTCCTTCCCGGGGTTGGCTTTTGGCGGACGCGGGGTTTGGGGGGATGAAGGCGCGGCTGGGTGGGGGATACCTTTGGGAGCGGAAGCCTTGGACGGCCATGGCGCGGGCGCTTTTGGAGCTCATCGCCTACGGCCTTAGGGTTCTTCTCTCCCTTCTCCCGCCCCCTCCGGGGCACGAGGCGATTTACTAGGCAAGCCCAGCCGCTCAAAGGCGAGGACGAGGGAGGGCAGGTCCTCGGGGTTTGCCACGGCGAAGAAATTTTCCTCCACCTCCACCCGGGCCGCCCACTCCCCCTCCACCCCGGCGAGGGCGAGGGGCCTCGCCTCCTCCTTGAGGAAGCGCTTGCGCCGCAGGCGAAGGTCGCCCTTTTCCGAGTAGAAGACCTGGTAGACCACCCCGCCCCGCCGCTTCTCCCCGTAGAAGCCTCCCTCTATGGGGCTCACCTCGTAGCCCAGGGCCTCAAGGCCTTCCATCCAGCACCTCCAGCTGGTCGGGCCCCTCGAGGACGATCTCGTAGTAGTCCCCGTAGAGGACGATCCTTCCCCGGGCCCGCACCCGCTTGCCCAGGTAGCTTTCCGGGAAGGGCTGGGCGAAGAGGCCGTAGTTCCTCGGGAAGACCACCAGGCGGAGGTCCTGTTCCCCGGGGCCGAACTTGAGGAAGGCCACCGTGCCCCGGTCCTCCACCCCCTGGACCACCCCCTCCACCGTGGCCACGCGGCCGAAGTACCGGGGGGCCTCCTGCCAGGGGATCACCCCCTCCACCGGGGGGAGGGCGAAGGGGTTTTCCGGGAGCGCCTTTTCCCAGTCCCCTTCCATCACGGAAAGGAGCCTCCGGAAGGCCTCGGGGGCCTCCTTTGCGGTGAAGCGCACGGCAAGCTCCCGGTTAGCGTTCAGGGAGTTCGCGCTCAGGTTCAGGCTTCCCAGGAGGGCCTCTTCGCCGTCCCGCACCAGGACCTTGGCGTGGACGTAGGGGCCCGGGAGGAAGCGCACCTCCGCCCCCGCCTCCTTCAGGTCCAGGGCGCCCTGCAGGAAGTAGGTGTCCCCGGGCTCCCTGGGGCTTCCCAAAAGGCGCACCCGCACCCCCCGCCTAAGGGCCTCCTTCAGGGCCTCCACCACCTCGGGGTCGGCCATGGCCTGGTGCTCCAGGAAAAGCTCCTTCCTGGCGCTACGGATGAGGCCGAGGAGGGCCTCGCGGGCGTTTCCCTCCTTCACCCCGCCGAGGACGCGGCTTGGGGCAAAGACGAGAAGGGCCTTGGAGAGGTCAAGCCTTTCCCCGGCCCAGTCCGCGGCGAAGACCCGGGCCACCTCCGCTACCTGCTTGGGGTCGTCCAGGATCAGGGCGTACTCGCGGTTTGCGCCGAAGGAGCTTCCCGTGAGGTTCATGGTCCCCACCCAGGCGAGCCTCCGGTCCACCACCAGGCTCTTCTCGTGGACGAAGACGAAGCGAAAGGGGGTGGTGAGCCGGACCTCCACCCCCCGCTCCTTCAGGGCCTGGAAGACCTGGAGGTCCACCCGTCCCCCCGAGGGCTCCCGCTCCAAGAGGACCCGGACCCTTACCCCCCGCTTCACCGCCTCCCCCAGGGCCTCCACCACGTCCATGCGGCTTGGGGTCCAGAGGTACATCTTCACCAGGATCTCCTCCCGGGCGGAGGCGATGAGGTCCAGGAGGGGCTTGACCCCGTCCTCGGGCTCCACCACGAGGCGGGGCGCCGCCAGGGCCAGGCCGAGAAGCCAGAGGAGAAGGAGGAGGCGCTTCATACCCAGCCAAAGCATACCCGGGCGTTCCCGTCCGTGAGGGCCTCCGCCTCGGCGAAGGTCAGGCCCCGCACCTCGGCGAGCTTCTCCAGGGTGTGGCGCACGTAGTGGGGAAGGTTCCGCCTTCCCCGGTGGGGCTCCGGGGGCAGGAAGGGGGTGTCGGTTTCCACCAGGAGCTTTTCCCCGGGAAGCCGGGCCGCCACCTCCCTGAGGGCGGCGTTTTTCTTGTAGGTGAGGGGCCCGGCGAAGCTGAAGTAGGCCCCCACCTTTAGGCCCGCCTCCTCCAGGGCGGGGTGGCCAAAGAAGGCGTGGAGGACCACCCTTTGGGGCCGGTGGAGGAGAAGCCAGGCCGCCAAGTCCTCCTCGGCCTTGCCGTCCTTGCTCCGCACGTGGAGGACCAGGGGAAGGCCAAGCTCTTCCGCCAGGGCCGCCTGGAAGTCCAGGGCCTTAAGCTGGGCGGGTTTGGTCTCGGGGGTCCAGTGGTAGTCCAGGCCCGTCTCCCCGATGGCCCGCACCCGCTCGCTTCGGGCGTAGTGGCGGAGGGCCTCCGCCACCTCGGGGGAGAGGAGGTGGGCGCTGGTGGGGTGGAGGCCCACCGCGGCGTAGACGTTCCCCTGGGCGAGGCTTAGGGTCTTCTCCCAGCGGCTTGGGTCTACTCCCAGGGTGAGGACGGCCTGGAGCTCTTGGAGGTGGGCCCTGGCCTCGGCGAGCTCCTCGGGCTCCAGGAAGTCCAGGTGGGCGTGGGTGTCGGTCATGGGGCCAATGTAGCGCAGGCCCTGGACTTGGGAAAGGGCCTTTCCGGGTAGCATGGAAGTATGAGGCGCCTTTTTCTCCTCGCCCTTCTCCTTTCCGCCTGCGCCCCGGCCCTTTTGGGGGTGGACCCGGCGAGGCTCCCGGACCCCGCCGACTGGGACCCCAAGCCCGCCCCCCTGGAGTGGTGGTACGCCTCGGGGTGGGCCGAGCCCTACGCCTTCCACTTCGCCTTCTTCAAGGCCTACCCGCCCCCCTCCTACCGCATCCTGGGCTTGCCGGGAAGCCTCTTCGGGGCCTTTCACGCCGCCCACCTGGCCCTCACCGACCTGCGCACGGGGGAAAGGCGCTTCCTCGAGGCCTCCGACCAGGACCTCTTCGCCCCCCGGGGGCGGGCGGAGGCCGGGCCCAGGCTTGAGCTCGCCGGGTGGCGCTTCTTCCGGGAAGGGGAGGGGTTCCGCCTCGAGGCCCCCGGGGTGGACCTCCGCTTCCTCCCCCTGAAGCCCCCCGTGGTCCACCCCCCGGGCTACTCGGGCACCGAGGCCACGGGGCGCATGTACTACCAGTCCTACACCCGGGCCAAGGCCGCCGGGCAGGTCCTGGGGGAGCGGGCCCAGGGGGAGGTTTGGCTGGACCACCAGTGGGGGGAGCAGCTTTCCGGGGTCTCGGCCACCTGGGACTGGTTCGGCCTCCACCTCTCCGACGGCTCCGAGCTCATGGCCTACCAGGTGAAGGACCGGGAGGGGAGGGTGGTCCAGGTCCTGGGAAGCCTCGTGGACCCCTTGGGGCGGGCGGAGGGCCTGGAGCTCGCCTTCCACCCCCTGGAGGCCTGGACGAGCCCCTCGGGCCGCACCTACACCCTGGCCTGGCGCCTGGAGGGCCCCGGGCTCGCCCTCTCCTTGAGGCCCCTCTTCCGGGAGGGGGAGATTTTCTCCCAAACCACCCGAGTGGCCTACTGGGAGGGGCCGGTGGCGGGAGAGGGGCTTCTCCGGGGGAGCCCCGTGCGGGCCCGGGGGATGGGGGAGTTCGTGGCCGGGGCTTTCCGGCCCTAGGGTTGCGCCTGCTATACTAAAGGTGGTTTAGCGCCTGGGTGATATTTATGGGCTTACGCGTGCTCGGCGTCAACGCATCGGCACGGACGGACGGGTTCACGGCGGAGCTTTTGGACCTGGTGCTGGAGGCGGCCAGGCGCAAGGGGGCCCTCACCGAGCGCCTGGACCTGGTGCGGCACCCCTTTCCCTTCTGCGCCGGGAACTACTCCCAAGACCCCGCCTCCTGCGGCCCCGAGGCCTGCGTGCAGGGGCCCTGGGACGGGTTCGGGAAGGTGGCGGAGCGGATCCTAGGGGCCGATGCCGTGGTCTTCGCCACCCCGGTCTACTGGTTCAGCGCCTCGGCCCGGATGAAGGCCCTCCTGGAGCGCATGACCTCCATGGAGAACCAGGGCCTCCTCAACCTGGGGAAGCCCATGGCCCTGCTGGCGGTGGCGGAGGAGGAGGGGGGAAGCCAGGCCCTCGCCCAGATGCTCCTGCCCCTCTCCTACATGGGCTTCGTCCTCGCCCCCCTGGGCCTGGTCTACGCCCACCGCAAGGGGATGCGAAGCCTTAAGGAGAACCCCGAGCTCCTGGAGGACGCCCGCATCGCCGGGGAGAACCTGGTGCTCATGGCGGAGAGGCTTCGGGGGGCCTCCTTCCAGGAGCCCCTGCCGAGCTACCGCTACCTCGCCCCCCTGCCCGGGGCGGCGGCGGACTGATCCCGCCCAAGGAGGAGGCCGAGGGCGCCCGCCCGCCTCGGTTAGAGGTAGAGGGGCTCCACCCCTTCCCTGGCGTAGGGGAGGAGCTCGTAGAGGGCCCTGGGGTCCGGAGGGGCGTCCAGGAGGAGGCGGCCTTCCTGGGGTAGCTCCTTGGCCTTGAGCTTCCTCGGGGGGGCCACCTCCTTGGGCCGGTCCTTCTCCAGGGTGTAGGTGGCCCCGTAGAAGAGGCCGTTTCTGGCGGTGAAGAGGGGGGTGAGGGGCTCCCCTTCCTTCAGGTAGGGCCAGCAGGCGGCGAGGAGGGAGCTTGCCCCATAGACCCTAACCCCCAGGGCCTGGGCCAGGCCGAGCCCCGCGGCCAAGGCGATGCGGAGGCCCGTGTAGGAGCCCGGCCCCTCCCCTAAGACCACGGCGGAGATCTCCTCCCGCCTCGCCCCCACCTGGGCCAAAACCTCTTCCAGGAGGCCGAAGAGGACCTCCTCGTGCCGCCTCTCCACCCGCACCACCCGGCCCAGGCCCTCCTCTCCCCGGAAGAGGCCCAGGGAGAGGTAGGGGGTGGCGGTGTCCAGGGTCAGGGTCCACACCCCTCCATCCTATATACTCCCCGTGAGGATGCGGGCGTTCCCCTACCACCTGCTCCTTTCCCTGGGGGGGCTTCTCCTCTTGGGGCTCTACGGGGAGCGCCTGGGCTTCTTCCCGGGGTGGGGGGTGGCCCTGAGCCTCGGCCTCTACGGGGCCCTCGCCCTCTACGCCCTCCGCTTCGGCCGGGCCCACGCCCTCTTTCTACTCGGGCTCCTTTCCCCCCTCTGGCCCCCCCTGGCCTTCCTCGTGCCCCTTCTCCTCGGGGCCCGCTTCGTCCGGGGCCTTTCCGAGAGGGCGCAGGGGGCCTTCTACGGCTGGGCCCTGGTCTGGCCCGCCCTGGCCCTCCTTTTGGTGTGGCACGTTTTCCCCACCCTCTACGCTTTTTACCTGAGCTTCCTGGACCGGGTGAACTTCCTGAGGCCCGCCGCCTTCGCCGGGCTCAAGAACTACCGCATCCTCCTCGAGGACCCCCTCTTCTGGCGCGCCTTGGGCAACACCTTCTGGTACGTGGTCTTCACCGTGCCCACGGGGCTTCTTCTCGCTACCTTCGTGGCCATCCTCCTCAACACCCAGGTGGCCTTCCAGGGGCTATACCGCACCCTCTTCTTCCTGCCCTACATCACGGCCCTCACCGCCGCGGCCGCCGTGTGGCGCTGGATCTACCACCCGGAGTTCGGCTTCCTCAACTGGCTCCTCCACACCCCGGGCCTGGACTGGCTCAACACCCCCACCGGGGTCTTCGCCCTCCTCCTCCGCCCCTTGGGGATGGAGCTTCAGGGCTTCCTCGCGGGGCCCAGCCTGGCCTTCGTGGCGGTGATGGCCATGAGCCTTTGGCACCTCCTGGGCTACCAGGTGGTGGTCCTCCTGGCGGGGCTTCAGGCCATCCCCAAGGAGTACTACGAGGCCGCCGAGCTGGACGGGGCGAGCTTCTTCCAGAAGCACCGCCTCATCACCTGGCCCCTCCTTTCCCCCACCACCTTCTTCCTCTTCACCCTGGGGCTCATCGGCGCCTTCCAGGTCTTCACCCAGGTCTACGTCCTCACCCCCACGGGCGGGGTGCTCCAGGACACCCTTACCCTGGCCTTCTACCTCTACAACAAGGGCTTCCGCGACTCGGACTTCTCCTACGCCAGCGCCATCGCCATGGTGACCTTCCTGGTCATCCTGGTCCTCACCCTGGTCCAGCGGCGGGTGCTGGAGAGGCGGGTGAACTATGAGATCTAGGGCGGCCCGCCTCCTCGTGCACCTCCTCCTCCTCTCGGGGGGCCTGGTCATGGCCTTCCCCTTCTACTGGATGCTGGCCACGAGCCTGAAAAGCCCTCAGGAAGCCCTCCAGGCGGAGCCCGTGTGGGTGCCGGAGCGGATGAAGCCGAGGAACTGGCTCAAGGCGGCGAGGCTCGGGGATAGCCCCCTGCTGGGCGGCCTTGGGCCCGGAAGGAGCGTGGAGCTCTTCTTCCCCGGGCCCGAGGGCCCTCCCCCAAAGGCCCTCGTGCCCCGCTCCCCCGGGGCCTTCGTTGACCCCGTGGCGGACGGGACGAGGGTGGAGGTGGTCCGGGGGGAGGGAGGGTGGCGGGTGCGCCTCACCAACGCGGGGGAGGCCCCCTTCCGCCGGGTGCCCCTGGTGGTCCTCTGGCCCAAGGGGGTGCCCCTCCAGCCCCCCTTGCCCCCGGACGCCCGCCGCTCCCAGGGGGAGTACTGGCGGCTGGAGTGGGTGAACGCGGTCCCCGGGGCCTTGGGGTACGTGTTCCACAACTACCTCGAGGCCTGGCAGGCGGCCCCCTGGGGCCGCTACTTCTTCGTGAGCTTCTTCACCGCCCTCACCCAGGTGGCGGTGGGCCTTTTCCTGGCCGCCCTCGCCGCCTTCGCCCTGGCCCGCATCCCCTTCCCGGGGAAGGAGGCGGTCTTCGTCCTCGTGCTGGCCACCATGATGGTCCCGGGGGAGGTGCTCCTCATCCCCAACTACGTCCTCCTCGCCCGGCTGGGCTGGCTGGACACCTTCTACGCCCTCATCGTCCCCTGGCTCGCCTCGGTCTTCGGCATCTTCCTCCTCAGGCAGTTTTACCTCTCCCTGCCCCAGGACCTCTTTGACGCCGCCCGCATAGACGGGGCGGGGTACCTGACCCAGCTTTTCCGCATCGCTCTACCCTTAAGCGTACCGGGGCTCGTCTCCTACGGCATCTTCACCTTCCTCGGGGCCTACAACGCCCTCCTTTGGCCCCTCATCGTCACCCAAAGCCCGGAGATGCGCACGGTGCAGCTAGGGCTTCTCGCCTTCGTCTCCGAGGCGGGCTCGGACTACGGGGCCTTGATGGCCGCGAGCACCTTCGTCATCCTGCCGGTGGTCCTGGGCTACTTCGTGGCCCAGAGGCAGTTCATCCAAGGGATCGCCCGCACCGGGCTGAAGTGAGCTTGAAGAAGCCTTGACAGGAGGTGCGGTATACTTTCCCCGGAGGTGTGAGGGTATGAAGAAGGCGTTTTTGCTGGTGGCGGCGCTGGGCGTGGCCTTCGCCCAGCAGGCCAAGCCGGAGGACGTGATCAAGGAGCAGTGCGCCAAGGCCAAGGTGGTGGCCGAGCTCTGGCACGGCTTCACCGGCGGGGCTCCGAAGGCCGCCTTGGAGAACCTGGTGGTGGAGTTCAACAAGGCCCAGCAGGGGCGGTGCGTGCGCCCCGTTCCCCAAGGGGGCTACCGGGACCTCTCCACCAAGATCAAGGCGGCCTTCGCCGCGGGGAAGGTCCCGGCCATGGCCCAGGCCTACGAGAACAACATCGCCCTCTACCTCGAGGCCAAGGCCCTCCTCCCCATTGAGTCCCTGGGGGTCAGGCTCCAGGGGGTGAACCTGGCCTTCCTGAACGCCGTGCGCTTCGGGGGCGTGGTCTACGGGGTGCCCTTCAACAAGAGTATCCAGGTCCTCTACTACAACAAGGACCTTCTGAAGAAGCACGGGGCCAAGGTGCCCGCCACCCTGGAGGAGTTCGTGGCCACCGCCAAGCGGCTCTCCCAGGCCGAGGGCGGCCCCGTCTACTGGTTCCAGCCCGACGCCTCCACCTTCGCCTACTTCTTCTTCAACCTGGGCGGGAGCTACCTGAAAAACGGCAAGCTCGTCCTGAACTCCAAGGAGGCGGTGGAGGCCCTCACCCTCCTGCAAAACGGGGTGAAGGAGGGGTGGGCCAAGGCCATCACCTCGGGGTACATCAACCAGAACCTGGGCTCCGGCCCCTACGCCTTCAGCGTGGACACCTCCGCCGGCTACACCTACTACCGCCAGGGGGCCAAGTTTGACCTGGGGGTGGCCCCCCTTCCCGGCCGGACCAAGGGCCAGCCGGGCTATGGCCTCGTCCAGGGGACCAACCTGGTGGTCTTCCGCCAGGCCTCCAAGGAGGAGCAGGCCGTGGCCAAGGACTTCCTGGAGTTCGTCCTCTCCCCCAGGGCCCAGGCGGTCTTCGCCACGGCCACGGGGTACGTGCCCGTGACGGAGGGGGCGCTGAAGGACCCCGTCTACCAGACCTACGCCGCCGAGAACCCCGACTACGCCACCATCGTGCGCCAGAGCCGCTACGCCAAGTTTGAGCCCGCCCTGGCGGAGTGGGAGCAGATCCGCTTTGACATCCTGGGCCAGGCCATCAAGGAGGCCATCCTCAACAAGGCCGACCCCAAGGCGGCCCTGGACAAGGCCCAGAAGCTGGCGGAGGACCTGCTCTCGGGGAAGACCCGCTAAAGGCCGAAGCCTCCCCCGCCCGCCCTGGGCGGGGGTAGACTTTAGCCATGCCCAAGGGCTATCACGACCGCGTGGCCTTTGTGGACCTCTCCACGGGGCGGGTTTGGTACGAGAGCTTCGGCGAGGCCTTCTGGCGGCGCTACCTGGGGGGCCGGGCCCTCGCCGCCTATCTCCTCCTCGAGCACGTGCCCAAGGGGGCGGATCCCCTGGGCCCCGAGAACGCCCTCGTTTTCGCCCCCGGGGTCCTCACCGGAACTCCCATCTCCGGCTCGGGGCGGAACACCGTGGCCGCCAAGAGCCCCCTCACCGGGGGGTACGGGGACGCCGAGGGGGGCGGCTTCTTCGGGGCGGAGCTCAAGAACGCGGGCCTGGACGCCCTGGTGGTCCTGGGCCAGGCGGAAGCCCCCGTCTACCTCCACGTGGAAGGGGGGGAGGTGGCCCTCCACCCCGCGGTCCACCTCTGGGGTAAAGACCCCCTGGAGGTGGAGGCCCTCATCAAGGAGGCCCACGGGGCCAATACCCGCGTGGCCCAGATCGGCCTCGCCGGGGAGAACCGGGTCCTCACCGCCAACGTCATCCACGACCTGGCCCACTTCGCCGGGAGGGGGGGCTTGGGGGCGGTGATGGGGGCCAAGAGGCTCAAGGCGGTCTCCGCCCGGGCCCGCAAGGAGACCCTCCCCGCCTACCACGACCCCGGCCTCCTCAAGGAGCTCGCCCGGCGCATGGCCAAGGAGCGCATGGAAAGGGCGGCGGGCCTCGTCACCATGGGCACCGTGGGCACGGTGAAGCCCTTCAACCTCCGGGGGGTCCTGCCGAGCCACAACTTCCTGGATGGCTTTTTAGAGGGGGCCGAGGCCTTAGACGGCACCAGCCTGGACGCCCTCGGCATCCGCATCGGCCGGGACACCTGCTACGCCTGCGCCATCCGCTGCAAGCAGGTGGTGAAGATTGAGGGCACGGGCAAGTACGACGTCCGCCCCGAGTACGGGGGGCCGGAGTACGAGGGGCTTGGGGCCCTAGGCTCCACCTGCGGGGTCACCGACCCCTACGCCGTGACCAAGGCCAACACCCTCTGCAACCAGTACGGCCTGGACGTCATCGGGGTGGGGGTGACCCTCGCCTGCGCCATGGAGGCGGTGGAGAAGGGCCTTCTGGACGACGAGGGCCTGGGGCTTCGCTTCGGGAACGGGGACGCCCTCATCGCCGCCATAGAGAAGCTGGCGAGGCGGGAGGGGAGGCTTGGGGAGCTTCTCGCAAGGGGGGCGAAGCGCCTCGCCGAGGGCCTAGGCCACCCGGAGCTCGCCATGCACGTGAAGGGCCAGGAGGTGCCCATGCACGACCCCCGGTACAAGCGGGCCCTGGGGGTGGGGTACGCCGTGAGCCCCACGGGGGCGGACCACAACCACAACCTCCACGACACCGCCTTCGCCAAGGAGGGGAAGGCCTTGAAGGAGCTCCGCTTCTACGGGGAGGACTTCGGGCCCCTCCCCATAGAGGACCTCTCCGAGGCCAAGATCCGGATGCTCTGGACCAAGACCCGGGAAAGGGGCTTCGTGAATAGCCTCGTGCTCTGCGACTTCGTCCCCTGGACTCCCGAGGAGTGGCAGGAGGCCCTCTACGCCGCCACGGGCTGGCGGCTTTCCCCGGAGGAGATGCTCGCGGTGGGGGAGAGGACCCTCCAGCTCACCCGGCTTTTCAACCTGCGGGAGGGGATCCCCCCGGAGGAGGACCGGCTTCCCGAGCGCTTCTTCCAGCCCTTCCGCAAGGGAAACCCCGAGGCCCGCCTGGACCTCGAGGCCTTCTGGGAGGGGGTCAGGGCCTACCGGAGGCTTGCGGGCTGGGAGGGGGGCGTGGATCCGGGAAGGCTTAAGGCCTTGGGCCTAGAGGAGTTCCAGAACGCCCTGGCGTAGGAGGGCGGGGAGAGGGGGCTCCCCCACCCGGAGGAGGGCGTACCGCCCCCGGAGGAGGGCGAGGAGGCGGAGGGCCTCGAGGTGGAGGGCCAGGGCCTCCTTGTAGGCCTCCACCTCCTCCCGCCCCACGGGGAGGACCTCCCCGGTCTCCACGTCTTTAAGGAAGGCTTCCTCCAGGGGCGGGTCCAGCTCCAGGGGGGAGAGGACCTGCACCAGGACCACCCGCCTCGGCAGGAGCCTGGGCCAGGGAAGGGGGTCAAGGCCATCGGTGACGAGGACCAGCACCCCCCTTCCCAGAGGGAGGTCCTTGGGGCTCCCCTCCCTGAGGCGGGCCAGGGGGTCCTCCTGGCGGGCGATCCTGAGGAGGAGGGCCGCCACCTCCTGGGCGTAGGGGAGCTTCCCGTGGAGGCCCATGCTCGGGCTTTGGTCCAGGTAGACCCGGAAGCGGGCCCTTTCGGGGGCGGTCTCCAGGCGGGTGAAAAGCCTTCCCGTCTTGGCGTAGGCCCGCCAGTGGACCCGGCGCACCTCGTCCCCGGGGGCGTAGGGCCTGAGCTCGTAGAACTCCCCCCCGAGGCCCTTCCTCCGGGCCAGGCGCTCCCCGGGGTAGGGGAGGTAGGGCCTGGTGGCGATGCGGTAGCGGCTCCTTCCCACCCTAAACCCGGATGGTCACCCGCGCCCCCGTCTCAAAAAGATGGATAGAGTCTATGAAGCGTACGACTTTCGTGGCGTACCCCATGACGATGGAGTGGGTCCTGGCCCCGCCCCCGAAGAAGCGCACGCCCTGGAGGATGTCCCCGTCGGTGATGCCGGTGGCGGCGAAGACGATCTCCTTCCCGGGGGCCAGGTCCTCGGTCTTGTAGACCCGGTTCTCGTCCCCGCCCATGGACTTGAGGCGCTTCCTTTCCTCCTCGTTTTGCGGCGTGAAGCGGGCCTGGATCTCCCCCCCCAGGCACTTTAGGGCGGCGGCGGCCAAAACCCCTTCCGGGGCCCCCCCGATGCCCATCACCGCGTGGACCCCCGTGCCGCGGATGGCGGCGGCCAAGGCGGCGATCACGTCCCCGTCGGAGATGAGCTTGACCCTAGCCCCCGCCTCCCGGATCTCCCGGATGAGCCTTTCGTGCCGGGGGCGGTCCAGGACCACCACCACCAGGTCCTCCACCGAGCGCTGGAGGGCGAGGGCCAGGGCCTTGAGGTTGGCGGAAACCGGCCAGGTGAGGTCCACGAGGCCCGCGGCGGGCGGGGGGACGATGAGCTTTTCCATGTACATGTCGGGGGCGTGGAAGAGCCCGCCCTTTTCGCTCAGGGCGATCACGGTCACGGCGTTGGGCAGGCCCTTGGCGGCGGTGGTGGTTCCCTCCACCGGGTCCACGGCGATGTCCACCTCGAGGCCCCCCTGGCCCAGCACCTCCCCGATGTAGAGCATGGGGGCCTCGTCCATCTCCCCCTCGCCGATGACCACGGTGCCCCTTATGGGAAGCTCGTTGAGCACCCGGCGCATGGCCTGGGTGCCCGCCTCGTCCACCGCCTCCTTGTCCCCCTTGCCCGCAAAGCGGCTTGCCGCCAGGGCCGCCTGCTCCGTGACCCGCACCACCTCGAGGACCAACCGGCGCTCCATTTCCATGGCTTCCATCATAAGGGGTCCGGGGGTAGACTTAGGGCATGGGGGGCTTCGTGGAGGACGGGCCCAGGCGCTACCGGGAGGCGGTGCGGCCCGAGGCCCAGGGAAGAAGGGGCCTCCGCGCCTGGCTCCACCGCTTCCTGGAAGAGGTGCGGCTAGGCGGGAGGCTCTGGCTCCTTCGCCGGGGCTAGGCCTTTCGGCTTGTGCCTTTCCCAGAGGGTCCTCGCCAGGTCCTCCGGGGTGAGGCCGAGCTCCGCCAGGGTGAGGAGGAGGTGGAAGAGGAGGTCCGCCGCCTCGTGGCGGAGCTCCTCGGGGCTTCCGTTCTTGGCGGCGAGGATGACCTCCCCCGCCTCCTCCCCGATCTTCTTCAGGATCCGGTCCAGGCCCGCCTGGTGCATCCGGGCCACGTAGCTCCCCTCGGGGAGGGTCCTTAGGCGCTCCAGGATGGTGGCGTAGACCTGGCCCGCCACGAAGCCCAGGTCCTTCTCCCCCTCCAGGAGCGCCCGGTGGAAGCAGGTCCTTTCCCCCGTGTGGCAGGCGGGGCCCTGGGGGAGGACCCGGTAGACCACGGCGTCGCCGTCGCAGTCCAGGAGGACCTCCACCACCTCCTGGGTGTGCCCCGAGGTCTCCCCCTTGCGCCAGAGGGCCTGGCGGCTTCGGCTATAGAAGGTGCTCCTCCTCGTCCTTAGGGTTTCCTCCAGGGCCTCCCGGTTGGCGTAGGCCAGGGTGAGGACCTCCCCGGTGCGGGCGTCCTGGACCACCACGGGCACGAGGCCCTTTTCGTCAAAGCGCACCGCCGAAAGGTCCATGCCCCTAGTCTAGCCGCACGTGGACGCCCCTTTCCGAAAGGAAGCGCTTGAGGGAGGGGATGGGGATCTCCCCGAAGTGGAAGACGCTCGCCGCCAAGGCGGCCTCGGCCCCGGCTTGAAAGGCCTCCAGAAAGTGCTCCATCCGCCCGGCCCCGCCGCTGGCGATGACCGGGACCCCCACGGCCTCCGCTACCCTGCGGGTGAGCTCCAGGTCGTACCCCTCCTTGGTCCCGTCCCGGTCCATGCTGGTGAGGAGGATCTCCCCGGCCCCAAGCTCCACGCCCCTAACCGCCCACTCCACGGCGTGGAGGCCCGTGGGCACGCGCCCTCCCGCCACGTAGACCTCGGGGAAGTCGCCCCGCCACCGGGCGTCTATGGCCAGGACCACCGCCTGGGCCCCGAAGTGGTCGGCAAGCTCCCGGATGAGCTCGGGGCGCCGCACCGCCGCCGAGTTCACGCTCACCTTGTCGGCCCCCGCGAGGAGGAGCTTGCGGGCGTCCTCTAAGGAGCGCACCCCCCCGCCCACGGTGAGGGGGATGAAGACCCTTTCCGCCACCCTCGCCACCACGTCCAGGAGGATGGCCCGTTCCTCGTGGGTGGCGGAGATGTCCAGAAAGACGAGCTCGTCCGCCCCCGCCTCGTCGTAGGCCCGGGCCGCCTCCACGGGGTCCCCGGCGTCCTTGAGGTTTACGAAGTTCACCCCCTTGACCACGCGGCCCGCGTGGACGTCCAGGCAGGGGACGATGCGCTTGGCGAGGCTCATAGGGGCTGGAAGAGGAGCTCGGCCTCGGGCAGGAGGAGGGGGGCGATCGTTTCGCCCTGGGCCACAAGGAAGCGGCCCCCCTCAGGCTTCCGGTGGACCTCGAGGCCCTCCCGGGTGAGGAGCCAGACCTCGGGGAGGCCCGCCTGGGCGTAGAGGGGAAGCTTCTTCTCCCGGTCCCAGGCCTCGGTGGAGAGGCTCACCAAAAGAAGCCCGTCCTCCGGGCCGGGGTGGGCCTGGGTGTAGAGGTCCTCCTCCACCCGGAACCGGTGCCGCACCATGGAGGCCATTATACTTTTCCCAAAGCCCTTCCGGTGCTACCATCTAAAGGATGGAACGGGTGAACGTGGTGGGGGCGGGCCTCGCGGGAAGCGAGGCCGCCTGGACCCTCTTGCGCCTGGGCGTCCCCGTGCGCCTTTTTGAGATGCGCCCCAAGCGGATGACCCCGGCCCACGGCACGGACCGCTTCGCCGAGATCGTCTGCTCCAACTCCCTGGGCGGGGAGGGGGAGGCCCAGGCCAAGGGCCTCCTCCAGGCGGAGATGCGCCTTGCCGGAAGCCTCGTCATGGAGGCGGCGGACCGGGCGAGGGTGCCCGCCGGGGGGGCCTTGGCCGTGGACCGGGAGGAGTTTAGCGGGTACATCACCGAAAGGCTTTCCCGCCACCCCCTCCTCGAGGTGGTGCGGGAGGAGGTGCGGGAGATCCCCCCTGGGATCACCGTGCTCGCCACGGGGCCTTTGACCTCCGAGGCCCTGGCCGAGGCCCTGAAGCGGCGCTTCGGGGACCACTTCCTCGCCTACTACGACGCCGCAAGCCCCATCGTCCTCTACGAGAGCATTGACCTTGCGAAGTGCTTCCGCGCGGGCCGCTACGGCCAGAGCGCCGACTACCTCAACTGCCCCATGACCGAGGAGGAGTACCGCCGCTTCCACCAGGCCCTCCTCGAGGCCCAGCGCCACACCCCCCACGAGTGGGAGAGGCTGGAGTTCTTTGAGGCCTGCGTCCCCGTGGAGGAGCTCGCCCGGCGGGGCTACCAGACCCTGCTCTTTGGCCCCATGAAGCCCGTGGGGCTCAAAGACCCCCGCACGGGGAAGGAGCCCTTCGCCGTGGTCCAGCTCCGCCAGGAGGACAAGGCGGGAAGGATGTGGAGCCTGGTGGGGTTCCAGACGGGGCTCAAGTGGCCCGAGCAGAAGCGGCTCATCCAGATGATCCCCGGCCTGGAAAACGCCGAGATCGTCCGCTACGGGGTGATGCACCGGAACACCTACCTGAACGCCCCGAGGCTCCTTCGCGAGACCCTG
Organism: Thermus sp.; assembly: GCF_056332225.1. Taxonomy (NCBI): domain Bacteria; kingdom Thermotogati; phylum Deinococcota; class Deinococci; order Thermales; family Thermaceae; genus Thermus; species Thermus sp. The sequence goes on from NZ_JBWGQW010000012.1 coordinate 18,193, forward strand.
GAGTTCAAGGGGGCGGAAGGGCTCTTCGCCGCCGGGGTCCTGGCGGGGGTGGAGGGGTACTTGGAGAGCGCCGCCACGGGCTTCCTCGCCGGGCTCAACGCCGCGCGGAAGGTCCTGGGGCTTCCCCCCGTGGCGCCCCCGGAGGAGAGCATGCTGGGGGGGCTCGTGCGCTACCTGGCCACGGCGAACCCCGAGGGCTTCCAGCCCATGTACGCCAACTGGGGCCTGGTGCCTCCGGCGGAGGGGAAGGCGGGCAAGAAGGAGAAGCGCCAGGCCATGTACCGGAGGGGCCTAAGGGCCTTCTCGGAGTGGCTTTTCTCCCTTATGCCCCTTGGGCGTGAATCCCTCGCTCAGACCGAGGCTTGAAGCCCTACAGGTCTTTTTTACCGGGGCCCCCATGCTGGCCTGGGCCAGCATGGGGTGGTGTCAGCTCTCGGGGCGAGGCTTCCGGAAAGCGTTTCCTGAGGGCGGCGAGGGCCACGGCCCTTTCGTCCCAGGGGAGGGCGAGGGTTCCCCTCTCCAGGGTGGCCTCGTGCCCCTTGCCGGCGAGGAGCACCGTGTCCCCCTCCTGGGCCTCCAGGACCGCCCGGAGGATGGCCTCCTCCCGGTCCGGGACCAGCTCAAAGACGCCCCCCTCCCTCCTCGCCGCCTCGGCGAGGGCCTGGAGGATGGCCTCCAGGGGCTCGGTGCGGTGGTCCTCCTCGGTGAAGAAGGTCTTGTCGGCAAGGCGGGCGGCCACCTTGCCGATGTCCTCCCGCCGCCCGGGGTCCCTTTCCCCCGCCGCCCCCACCACGAGGAGGAGCCTCCCCTTGGTGGTGCGCCTCAGGGTGGTGAGGGCGGCCTCGAGGCTCTTCCCGGTGTGGGCGAAGTCAATGACCACGCGGAAAGGCTCCTCCTGGACCACCTCCATCCGGCCCGGCACCCCGGGGAAGGTGGCGAGGCGGGCCAGGACCTCCTCCAGGGAAAGCCCATAGGCCAAGGCGGCGGCGCTGGCCGCCAGGGCGTTTTCCAAGTTGTAGGCCCCAAGCAGGGGCAAGAAGGCCTCCCCCCGGCCAAAGGGGGTGTGGAGGGCGAAGGCGAGGCCCTTTTCCGTTTCCCGCACTCCTTCCGCCCACACCTCCCCCCCGGGGCCGAAGAGGAGGTGGGGCCTCCTCCTCAGGAGGTCCAGGTGGGGGAGCCGGGTGGAGAGCACCGCAAGCTCCGAGCGCTCCACCAGGAGGGCCTTGGCCCGGAAGTAGGCCTCGGGGGTGCCGTGGAGGTCCAGGTGGTCGTCGGGGTAGAAGCTCACGAAGACCCCCACCCGGAAGCGGAGGCCCTCCACCCGCTTGAGGGCGAGGGCGTGGCTGGAGACCTCCAGCACCGCTTCCTTCAGGCCCCGGTCGGCGGCCTCCCGCAAGAAGGCGTAGACCCGGTGGGCCTCGGGGGTGGTGAAGTGGCCTATGGGGGGGCGCCGCTCCTTCCCCAGGGCTAGGCCCGCGGTGGAGAGGAGGGCGGCCTCCCCGAGGAGGTGGTGGAGGAGGAAGCTCGTGGTGGTCTTGCCCTTGGAGCCCGTGACCCCGAAGAGGAATAGCCCCCGGTCGGGCTCCCCGTAAAAGCGACGGGCGAGCTCCGCCAGGGCCTGGCGGCTGTCCGCCACCTTCAGGTAGGGCACGGGGAGGGCGAGGTCCCTTTCCCCCACCACGGCGATGGCCCCCCGCCTAAGGGCTTCGGGGATGAAGTCGTGCCCGTCTAAGGGCTTCCGGTGGGGGAGGGGCACCCCGGGGGCGGCCACGAAGACGAAGCCCGGCTCCACCTCCCTGGAGTCCAGGGTGAGGCCCCGCACGCCTAGGGGCGGGGCGGAAAGGCCGTAGGGGGCGAAGAGCTCCTGCAGGGTCATGGCCGGATGCGCAGCCGTAGGGCCTCCAGAAGGGCCTCCCGGTCCTCCTCCCTCTCCACGAAGTCTACCCGGTCCGCCTCCACCACGTAGACCGGCGAGAGGTCCCAGCCCGCCATGAGCTCCTCGTAGAGCCGGTTCAGGCCCAGGAGGTAGCGGTCCGGGATCTCCCGCTCAAAGGGACGGCCCCGCTTGGCGATGCGCCTCTTTAGGGTGGGGAGGCTCGCCCGGAGGTAGAGGAGGAGGTCGGGCTTCCTCAGCGCGGGGGCGAGGCTTTGGAAGAGGTCCAGGTAGGTCCGCCAGTCCCGCTCGGAGAGGTAGCCCTCCCGGTGGAGGTGGCGGGCGAAGACAAAGGCATCCTCGTAGAGGGTGCGGTCCTGGACCACGCGGTCTTGGCCGTTCACCTCCAGGAGGTGCTGGCGCACCCTTCTCGCCAGGAAGAAGACCTGGGAGTGGAAGGCGTAAGCGGCCATGTTCCGGTAGAAGTCCTCCAGGTAGGGGTTCTCGCTCACCGCCTCGTACACGGGCCTAAAGCCGAAGGCTTCGGCCAGGAGGGCGGTGAGGGTGCTCTTGCCGCTACCGATGTTGCCGGCGATGGCCACGTACATGCTAGGCGCCCGGGGTCTTCGCAAGGTGGGCCCGCACCAGGGCCACCACCTCCTCCCGGTGGGGGCCCGTGGGGCTAAAGTCCAGCCGGTCAGCCTCGAGGACCAAAAGGGGGTGGGGGTAGCGGGCGAAGTGGCGCTCGTAGGCCTGGGAGAGGGCCTCGAGGTAGCCCGGGTCCATGCCCATCTCAAAGGGCCTTCCCCGCCTGGCGATGCGTTCCAGGAGCACGGGCACCGGGGCCCTCAGGTAGAGGGTGAGGTCGGGCGGGGGGAGCCTGGGGGAAAGCTCCCGGTAAAGCTCCAGGTAGAGGTCCCACTCCGGGCCCTCGAGGGTGAGGCTTGCGAAGATGGCGTCCTTGTCAAAGAGGTAGTCGGCCACCACCCCGCCGAAGAGGGGCCTTTCCGCCAGGCGGGAGAGCTGGCGGAAGCGGGAGAGGAGGAAGAAGACCTGGGTCTTGAAGGCGTAGCGCTTCCGATCTTGGTAGAAGAGGGGGAGGAAGGGGTTCTCCTCCACCACCTCCAAAAGGGGCTCGGCCCCCAGGGCCTCCGCAAGGAGGCGGGCCAAGGTGGTCTTGCCCACGCCGATGGGTCCCTCAATGGCCACGTACACGCCTACCTCCTGGGCCGGGCCATGAGGGTGAGGGTGGCCTCGAGCCTCCGCCCCTCCCGCCACAGGGTGAGGCGCACCCGGTCCCCGGGGCGGTAGCGGGCGATGCGGCGCACCACGTCCACCTTGTCCTTGACGGGGGTGCCGTTCACCGCCAGGATCACGTCCCCCAGGGCCACAAGCCTCCCTTGGGCGTCCCGGCTCGCTCCCCTGAGCCCCGCCCGGGCGGCGGGGCTTCCCGGCTCCACCCGGTCCACCATGGCCCCCTGGAGGGTGGTGAGGCCCACGGCCCGGAGAAGCACGGGGGGTAGCTCCTCCAGGCTGATGAGGCTCGCCCCCAGCCAGCCCCGCTGGGGGATGCCGAAGCGCTCCAGGTCCTCCACGCTCTGGGCGGCGAGCTCGGCGGGGATGGCCACCCCGATCCCCCCCACCCCGCTCGGGCCCCCCACCACGTCGGCCACCACCCCGATCACCTCGCCCTGAAGGTTCAGCAGGGGGCTACCCGAGTTGCCCACGGTGAGGGGGGCGTCGGTGAAAAGGTACTCCCCCACCTCGGCCCCGATGGAGGGATCGGGGGTGGGGACCTCGAGGGGGCCTACCCCTGAGAGGATGCCGTAGGAGGCCAGGGGGCCCTGGCCGTAGGGGAAGCCCACCACCACCACCCCCATCCCCAGGGGAAGGTTGGCGGTGGAGGCCTTGCTGAAGGCCAGCACCCCCGGGGCCTGCACCCCTTTCACCGTGAGGAGGGCGAGGTCGATCCCCGGGTCCACGGCGAAGCGCTCGGCAGGGAAGGTTCGCCCGTCGTAGAGGCGCACCGTGAGGTCGGTCAGGTCCTGCACCACGTGGTAGTTGGTCACGAGGCGAAGGGGGCTCACGAAGAAGCCGGTACCCACCACGTTCCCTTCCCCGGCGCTAAGGGGGGTGCCCTGGATCCGCACCACGGCCGGAAGGGCCTTCTTGATGACCTGGCTCCGGGCCACCTCCTCGGGGGAGACCAGGCGCTGCCCCAGGGCCAGGGCGAGAAGGAGGAGGGCAAGGAGGGGAACGGGCATGGCCTTACATTACCTCGGGGGCGGGGATGCCGAGGAGGCCGAGGCCAATCCCAAGGGTTTCCTTGAGGCTTTGCACCAGCGCCAGGCGGAGCTCCCTTAGGCCAGGAGGAGCGGTGAGGACCGGGGTGGCGGGCCGGTCTCCTTCCTTGGCGTTGTAGTAGGCGTTCCAGCTTCCCGCCAGGTCCAGGAGGTACTGGGCGAGGATATGAGGGGTCTTTTCCTCCGCCGCCTCCCGCACCGCCTCCTCAAAGTCCAAAAGGGCCAGGGCCAGCTCCCGCTCGTAGGGGGTGGCCTTTAGGAGGTCGGGGGCTCCCCAGGCTCCCGCCTTGCGCAGGATGCTGCTCGCCCGGGCGTGGGCGTACTGGATGTAGGGCCCCGTGTCCCCCTCAAAGGAAAGGGCCTCCTGGTAGCGGAAGTCTATCTGCTTTTTGGGCTCGGTCTTCACCATGGCGAAGCGGATGGCCCCCAGGGCCACCATCCCTGCGGCCTCCTCCTTGTTGGGGTGGCCGGGGTTCTTTTCCTCCACGATGGCGAGGGCCCGCCTCCTGGCCTCCTCTAAGACCTCGTCCACGCTCACGGCGAGGCCCTTCCGCCCCGACATCTGCCTTCCCTCCAGGAGGACCGTTTCATAGGCCAGGTGGAAGGCGCCCTGGGCGAGCCCGGGGTGCCCCGCCAGGGCCAGGGCGGCCCGCACCAGGGCCTGGGGGTGGCTCTGGCGCACGTCTATGACGTTGATGGTCTCCTGGGCCCTCGGGGTGTAGGGCTCCCCCTCGGGGGCGCTGGTGCGGAGGCCGGGGTAGTAGGGGTTCTCGTAGGGGCGGAAGCGGAGGCCTTCCAGGAGGCCCATCTTCCAGAACTGGAAGGCGATGTCCTTGGCGTAGTAGGTGGCCGCCCCGCCGGAGCGCACCAGGACGAAGTAGGGGTCTTCCAGCCCCGGGATGAAGGGGCTCGCGTCCATGACCAGGGCCCCGGCGTACTTCCCCTCCTTGGGGCGGAAGACGTGGGGGCTCTTCTGCAAGACCTCGAGGGCCTTCTCCAGAAGCCCCGCCCGGACGATGTCGGATTCCCAGACCAGGAGGTCGTAGTGGGCCCCTAGGGCGCGCATGGTGGCCATCTGGGCGAGGAGGATGCGGTTCACCTCCTCCCGTAGCTCCCCCCGTTCCAGGGCGTGGAGGACCTCCTCAATGCCCGCTTGGAGCTTCTCGTACTCGGGGTCCTGGTGGAGGCGCACGTAGGCCCTACCGGCGAAGTGGTCGTACTTCTCCTTCCCGTCCCAGGCGAGGCCGTAGTGGCGCAGGGCGAAGAGGGTCTCCGCGGCCTGGCGCCCGGTGTCGTCAATGTAGTTGAGGACCAGCACCTCCCGCCCGGCGTAGGCCAGGATGCGGGCCAGGCTGTCCCCCAGGGCGATGTTCCGCAGGTGGCCCACGTGGAGCTCCTTGTTGGGGTTCACCGAGGTGTGCTCAATGAGGACCAGGCCCTCCCTCTTTGGGAAGGGCCGCCGCTCCTTCAGGGCCTCCGCCAGCAGGGCCTCGGTGGCGAGGCGGAAGTTCAGGTACCCCCCCACGGGGATGGCCTCCTCCACGAAGGGAGGAAGCTTCAGGCGGCCCCTAAGCTCCTCGGCGATGGCCTGGGGAGGTTTTTTGAGCTCCTTGGCCAGGGCGAAGAGGGGGACCCCGTAGTCCCCGGGCTTGCCTTTAGGGGCCCTGGCCACCCGCAGGGGGAGGTCCAGGCCCATCTCCTTTAGGGCCTCGCGAACGGCTTCCTCTAAGGCGCGGCGCACCATCAAGGGGCCATCATACCCTTAAGCCGCGCTTAGGGCGCCCCGGTTAAGCTTAGGGCATGGGAAGGCGCCTTTTGGGGTTCGCTCTGGGTTTGGGCCTCGCCCTGGGCCAGGGGCTTCTTGGGGGAGGCCAGGGGCACAGCGCCGCGGTGGTGGCAGGGGCGCTTTGGGCCTTTGGTTGGGGGTACGACGGCCAGCTTGGGGACGGCACCTTCCTCAACCGGGCGAGGCCTGTTCGGGTGCTGGAAGGGGTCCTGGGGGTGGCCGTGGGGAGCCTCCACACCCTGGTCCTGCTTCCCGAGGGGAAGGCCCTCGGGTTCGGGCACAACGAAAAGGGCCAGCTCGGGGACGGCACCTGGGCCAGCAAGGGGAAGCCCGTGCCCCTTTCCCTCCCCGCCCGGGCCCTGGCCGCGGGCTACGGCCACAGCCTCCTCCTCGGCCTCGAGGGCCGGGTGTACGCCGCCGGGTCCAACGAGGAAGGGCAGCTTGGGGAGGCCGGAGGAAGGCCGCGGAACCGCTTCCTCCCCGTGGAGGGCCTGCCCCCGGTGGTGGGGGTGGCCGCGGGGTACTTCCACAGCCTGGCCTGGACGGAGGGAGGGGACCTCTACGCCTGGGGGAGCAACCTCTCGGGCCAGCTCGGCACGGGCACGGTGGAGTCCAGCCCGAGGCCGGTGAAGGTCCTGGAGAGGGTGCGGCTCGCCGTGGGCGGGGGGAGCTTCAGCGCGGCCTTGCTCCAGGACGGGAGCGTTTGGATCACGGGCCTAGACAGCGCCACCTTCCGCAAGGTGGAGGGCCTGCCCCGGGCCCAGGCCCTGGCCGCGGGCCGGGCCCACCTCCTCGTCCTGGGGGAGGACGGCCGGGTCTACGCCCTGGGGGAGAACGAGGAGGGCCAGCTCGGGGACGGCACCCGGGAGGGCCGCCTCGAGGCCCGGAGGGTGGAGGGTCTGGAGGGGGTGGTGGCGGTGGGGGCGGGGGACGCCCACAGCCTCGCCCTCCTCTCGGACGGAAGCCTCTTCGCCTGGGGGGACAACCGCTTCGGCCAGCTTGGGGACGGCACCCGGGAGGGGAGGCTCAGGCCGGTTCGGGTGCGTCTTCCCTGAGGGCCTCCTTGAGGGCCCGGGCCGCCTTCAGGCTCATGCCGGGAAGCCGGGCGAGCTCCTCCAGGGGGGCCTCCTTGAGGGCCCTAAGCCCCCCGTAGCGCTCCAAGAGGAGCCGCCTCCTCTTCTCCCCGATCCCGGGGATGCCCGCGAGGACCTTGAGGGCCTCCTCGCTCCGCCGCTTCTGGTGGTAGCGGAGGCCGTTTTGGTGGGCCTCGTCCCGGAGGTGGATGAGGAGCTGGAGGGCCGGGTGGGTGAGGGGTAGGCGAAGCTCCCGCCCTTCCGGCGTGACCAGGACCTCCTCCCCCTTGGCGAGGCCCACCAGGGGAAGCCTGAGGCCCGCCCGCTCCAGGGCCCTTTCCGCCGCCCGCACCTGGCCCAGGCCCCCGTCAATGAGGAGGAGGTCGGGGAGGGGAAGGTCCTTGAGGCTTCCCGTGTAGCGGCGGAAGACCCCTTCCTCCATGGCGGCGTAGTCGTCGTTGCCCGCCTTGAGGCGCATCCTCCGGTACTCCTGCCGCTTGGGCCTTCCCCCTTCAAAGACGGCCATGGAGAAGACCCGCGCCTGGCCCTGGAGGTGGCTCACGTCGTAGCCCTCTATGCGCCAAGGGCGCGTGGAAAGCCCCAGGAGGTCCTGGAGGGCCTTGAGGGCGGGGTGCTCCCCCCGCCTTTCCCGGAGCTTGAGCTCGGTCTCCAGGGCGAGGCGGGCGTTTTTCTCGGCGAGCTCCAAAAGCCTCGCCTTCTCCCCCTTCTTCGGCACCCTAAGCTCCACCTTCCGCCCGGCGCGGCGCCGGAGGAGCTCGGCGAGGCTTTCCAGGTCCTCCAGGGGGAAGGGGAGGAGGATGAGGGGGGGGAGGGGGGAGGCCTCGAGGTAGTGGTCCCGCAGGAAGGCCCAAAGGATCTCCTCCTCCGTGGCCTCCTCCTTCTCCACCACCCGGCTGATGCGCCCGAGGATGCGCCCGGAGCGCACCTGGTAGAGCTGGACCACGGCGAGGGCCCCGGAGCGGGCCATCCCCAGAAAGTCCAGGTCCCCCATCTCCGGGTCAAAGGCCTGCTGGCCCGTGGAGAAGAAGGCCTTTAGGGCCTCCATCTGGTCGCGGATCTCCGCCGCCCGCTCAAACTCCAGCCTCCTCGCCGCCTCCCGCATCTTGGCCTCCAGCTCCTGAAGGAGCCCGTCCACCCGGCCCTCCAGGACCGCCTCTACCTGGCGCACCACCTCCCGGTAGGCCTCGGGGTCGGCCAGGCCCACGCAGGGGGCGAGGCAGCGGCCCATGCTGTAGTTCAGGCAGGGGTAGCGCCTCCTTTTCATGGGGTAGCCCGAGTTCTTGCGCAAGGGGAAGAGGCGGTCTACGAGGGTCTTGATGCGGCGAAGCGCCCCCGCCTCGGGGAAGGGGCCGTAGTATTTGGCCCCGTCCTCCTCCACCCGCCGCACCACGAGGAGGGTGGGGAAGGGCTCGTGGGTGAGCTTGAGGAAGGGGTAGTGCTTGTCGTCCTTGAGGAGGACGTTGTAGGGGGGGCGGTGGGCCTTGATGAGGTTGGCCTCGAGGAGGAGGGCCTCCACCTCGTCCCGGGTGGCGATGAAGTCCAGGCCCGTGGCCTCCTCGGCGATGCGCCTGGCTTTCCCCTCGGCGTGGAAGTAGCTTCGCACCCGGGCGCGGAGGCTCTTGGCCTTGCCCACGTAGAGCACCTCCTCCCCCCGCTTCCAGAGGTAGACCCCGGGGGCCTCGGGGAGGGGAGGGAGGTCTTGGGCCCGCACGCTCCCCATTGTAGACTCTCCCCGTGCCTTCCTTCCTGGTGGACGCCCACCTGGACCTGGCCTGGAACGCGCGCGCCTTGGGTCGGGACCTGACCCTCCCCTTGGAGGCCCTCCGGGCCCAAGACCCCCACCCCGACACCCCCCTGGTCACCCTCCCGAGCCTAAAGGAGGCGGGGGTGGCCCTGGCCTTCGCCACCCTCTTCGTGGACCCCAAGGGTGTGCCCCCCGGGGCGTACGAGGAAGAGGCCCTGGCCCAGCTCGCCCTCTACGAGGCCTGGGAGAAGAGGGGCCTGGTGCGGGTCCTGCGGGAGCGGGAGGACCTTTTGGCCCACCTAAAGCGCTTTCCCGAGGACGGGGTCTTGGGCCTCGTCCTCCTCCTGGAGGGGGCCCACGCCCTGGAAGCCCCCGAGGACCTCCGCCCCTTGCGCAAGCGGGGCCTCAGGCTCCTCTCCCTCACCTGGGCCACGAAAAACGCCTACGCCGGGGGAAACGCCGAGCCCGGGCCCCTCACGGAGGCGGGGCGGGCGCTCCTTGGAGAGATGGAGGCTTTGGGCGTGGCCCTGGACCTCTCCCACCTGGCGGAGGAGGCGGCCTGGGAGGCCCTAAAGGTCTACCGGGGCCCCGTGGCCGCCACCCACGCCAACTGCCGGGCCCTGGTGCCCTCGGAAAGGCACCTCTCCGACGGGCTCCTCCGCGTCCTGGCGGAGAGGGAAGGGGTCTTGGGCCTCGTGCCCTTCAACGCCTTCCTGGACCCCGCCTGGAAGAGGGGGATGCCGCGGCTTCCCCTGGAGGCCTTCCTCCGCCACAAGGCCCACGCCGAGGCCGTGATGGGGCCGGGTCGGGTGGGCCTGGGCACGGACTGGGACGGGGGGTTTGGCCTCGAGGCCGTGCCCCAAGGCCTGGACCGGCACCGGGACCTCCTCGCCTTAGGGGACGAGGGCTTTCTGGGCGGGAACTGGCTACGCTGGCTCCTTGGCTGGTTCTAGGGGCACCACGGCCAGGGTGCAGCGGCTTGCGGCCAGGAGGCGCCCCTCCTCGTCGTGGACCTTCACCTCCCAGACCTGGGTGGTGCGGCCCACGTGGAGGGGCCTTCCCACGGCCCGGATCGTCCCTTCCCGCTTCTTGCGGATGTGGTTGCAGTTGATCTCCAGCCCGAAGGCGGCGTACCCCGGGGGGCAGTTCAGAAACCCCCCTACGCTCGCCACGCTCTCCGCCAGGGCCACCGTGGCCCCCCCGTGGAGGAAGCCGAAGGGCTGGTGGACCTTGGGCGTCACCTCAAGCTCCGCCACCACCTCTTCCTTCTCCGCCTTGAGGTAGCGGATTCCCAAAGTCCGGTCCAAGGTTTCCCGCTCCAGGAAGGCCTTGACCTCCATGCCCTGGAGTATAAAGGGGCCGTGGGCGAGATCCGGCTCTTTCCCGGCCTCCTCGCCCCCCCGGCGGGGCTGGACTTCCTCTTGGACCTCCCCTCGGAGGAGGGGCTCCACCTCGTGGCCTTCGCCGAGGGGGCCCTGGACGCGCTGAAGGTGGCCTTCCGGGAGGGGGCGAGAAGCCTCGTCCTCCTCTCCCCGGTCCTCTTCCGGGACGCGCTCCTTGCGGCGCGGCTTGGCGCCTTGCGCTTCGGCCTGGAGCGGGGCGGGGTGGAGGGGTTCGCCCGGGTGGGCCGGGCCCTCTTCTTCGGGGCCTTGAGCGCGGGGAGCGAGGAGGTCTACGAGGCCTGGAAGGAGGGCCTGAGCGAGGCGGGGCTTTGGCGGTGGCTTGGGCGCCTCGAGGCCCTGGAGGACGAAAGGCGCTGGCTTAGGGGCACCGAGGCCCGGGTCCTCGTGGTCCAGGGGGCCCTGGACGCCTTCACCCCGCCCCTTCACGGGGCCAAGGTGGCGGACTTCGCCAAAGGGGAGGCCCTCCGCTTCGTGGTGGACGAGGCCGGGCACCTCGCCCCCTGGGAGGCCCAGGGGGAGGTCCTGGACCTGGTTTCGGGCTTCCTCCTGGGGGAGGGGTTCCGGCCCCTGCCGGGGGGGCTCGCCTTATGAGGCGCGCGGGCTACCTCCACCTCTACGGCCTGAACCTGGTCTTTGACCGGGTGGGCCGGGGCCCGGCGGTGGTCCTCCTCGCCGAGGAGGCCTCGAGGTGGCCCGAGGACCTGCCCCCGGGGTACACCTTCTACCTCCTGGACCTCCCGGGCTTCGGGCGCACCGGAGGGCCCGCCATGACCCCGGAGGAGCTGGCCGAGTACGTGGCGGGCTTTTTGGCCATGCTCCAACTGGGCTCGCCGCCCCTCCTGGTGCGGGGGGTGGGGGAGGCGGTGGGGGCGGTCCTGGCGGAGCGGGGGTATAGGGTCTTTGGGGCAGAGGATTTGGGGGCGGCGTTGCAAGAAGCCTTGGGATCGTGATAGGATATACCTGGGAGGTGTGCGGTATGAGAAAAGCCCTGATCCTTCTCGTGGCGGCCATGGGTTTGGCCTCGGCGCAGGTTTCCCTGGAGAACCTAAGGCCCTCCTTGGCGGCGGTGGGCGGCACGCAGGGCTTCGGGGTGGAGGTTTCCTGGTACTGCCTCCTCTTCCAGCCCCCCGTGGGGGAGGTGCGCCCCGCCCTGGACCTGGCCTACACCCTGGGGGGTAGCCTGAACGGGGCCTTCCTCTTCCGCTACCTCTACCCCGTGGCCGAGGGACTTAAGGCGGGGGCTGGGCTAGGGGTGGCCGTTCCGGGCTTCAACTTCGGCAACCTGGCCTTCTACTTCCGGGCCGACGCGGAATACGATCTGGCCTCCGTCCTCAAAGCCCCGGTGTTCTTGGGCGGGGACCTGGGCCTTGCGGGGGGGAAGCTTGCGGCCCAGATGAAGGTCGGGTTCCGCTTCTAGGGGAGCAGGCTTGCCCAGGGGGGCCGGACGTGTCCCCCCTGGGTTTTTCCTTTAGCGGGGAGGCTACTCCCCCTCCTCGCCCGAAGGGGCATCCACCTCCTTTTTCATCACCTCCCTGAGAAGGCTCGTGGCGTAGCTTCCCTTGGGCAGGAAGAAGCTCAGCCAAAGCCCCTCCGGGCCCTCCTCCACCTGCCACTCCGAGAGGGGAACCCGGATGGGCCTCCGGGCGCCCCGCCTCGCCCTGAACTCCTCCCGCTTGAGCCCGTAGCGGGCGAGGACCTCGTCCTCCATGGCCCTCGCCTCCCCTTGGGCCTCGGGGTACTTCTTGCCGAAGAGGGGCCCCGTGGCGCTGATCTCAAGCCTTAAGGCGCGCTCGGCCTCTCCCGGGTCTTCCACCAGGAACTCCCCCCCGGTGGCGTGCTTCTTGGCCCAGTCCCCGGGGATGACCCGGTCAAAGAGGCCCCGCTCCAGCCTGAGGGCCACCCAGTCGTTGAAGAGGAGGCTCTGGAGGCTTCCGATGAGGAAGCGCTTGAGCCAGGGGCTTCCCCGGCCCTTCCCCTCCTTCACCAAGCGGTAGCCCCGCACCGGGTTGAGGCCGCCGAGGCCGAAGCGCTGGGGGCCGTAGTAGTTGGGCACGCCCTTCTCCGCGAGGCGCCTGAGGACCGCCTCCGCCTCGGGGAGGCCCCCCTTGGGGCGGCGGATGAGGACGCGGAAGCGGTTTCCCTTGAGGTGGCCCGTGCGGAGCTTGTGGGGGTGGAGGCTGGCCTCAAGAAGCCTCACCCCCTGCAGGTTCTCCAGGAGGCAGAGGGCGTCCTCGTACCGCCTGGGGACGGAGAACCACTGCCGGGTGCGGGCGTGCTTGTCCTTGAGGCCCGCCACCCCGATCTCCTTCTCCGGCACCCCCACCGCGTCCCGCAGGAACTCCACCACTTCCCGGGTGGTCAGGCCCTCCTTCTCCAGGAAGAGGTAGAGGTGCTCCCCTTCCCCTTTGGGGAGGTAGGCGGGGACCTCCTCCACCTGGAAGTCCTCCCGCTCCACCCGGATCTCCCCGCCCACCCCGGGGAGGTCCCCCGTGAGGAAGGGGTAGCGCTCGGGGCGGTAAACCAGGTCCATCCCCCTATTCTCGCCTAGGGGAGGGCCTCGAGCCAAGACTCCAGGACGCCGAAGCCGTAGCGGAAGAAGGCCTCGGAGCCAAGCTCCACCCCGGCCTCCGCCAGGATCTCCTTGGGGCTTTGGCGCTCCCCGGCCTCGAGGACCCGGAGGTACCGGGGCACGAAGGCCTCCCCCTCCTCCCGGTACTTGCCGTAGAGGGCGAGGACCACCAGGTAGCCCAGGGCGTAGCTGTAGGTGTAGAAGCGGTAGTGGACGAAGGGTCCTCCGGGGAAAGCCCTGCCGCCAGGGCCAGGGCGCTCTCCAGGTCCTGCCAGAGCCTGGGGTCCTCCGGGGAGGCGTAGAGGTCC
>NZ_JBWGQW010000012.1:31369-41238 GCF_056332225.1 Thermus sp.
CCGAAAGGTCCCACTCCATGGGCCCCACTATACCTGGGCGGTATCCTGGGGGGCGTGGCCGCGCTCGTCATCTACAAAGGCAAGCCCGCCCTGGCCGAGGAGAAGGGGGGGCGCTTGGAGCTTGAGCTTCCCGGGGGCGAGAGGCAAAGGGTTCGCCCCAAGGACGTCCTCTTCCTTCACCCGGGTCCCGCCTCCTTGGACCTGAAGGCGCCCGAGGGGGAGGAGGAGGCCGCCTGGGAACTCTTAGAGGGGCAGAGGGTGAGCCTAAAGGAGCTCGCCGAGCTGGTCTACGGGGCCTTTACCCCGGAGGCCGCCCTGGGCGCCTACCTCCTTGCCCAAAGGGGGGAGCGCTTCGTCCTGGAGGGGGAAGGGGTGCGGGCCCGCACCCGGGGCGAGCTTCAGGCCCTAAAGGAGGCGGAAAGGAAGCGGGCGGAGCGGGAACGGGCCTTCCAGGAGGCCCTAAAGCGCCTGAGGGAGGGAAGGCCCGCCCCGGAGGACCGCCCCCTCCTCGCCGAGGTGGAGGCCCTGGCCCGGGGGGAGAGGAAGGAAAGCCCCGTCCTAAGGGCCCTGGGCCTCCCCGAAACCCCCGAGGGGGCCCACGCCTTCCTCCTCCGCCTGGGGCTTTGGCAAAGGGAAAACCCCTACCCGAAAAGGCTCGGCCTTCCCCTCCAGCCCCCGGACCTCCCCGTCCCCCCTCTTCCTGAGGAGGACCGGGTGGACCTCACCCACCTCCCCGCCTTCGCCATAGACGACGAAGGGAGCCAGGACCCGGACGACGCCATTTACGCCGAGAAGGTGGAGGAGGGGTTTAGGCTTTTCGTCCACGTGGCCGACGTGGCGGCCCTGGTGGCCCCAGGTAGCCCCCTGGACGAGGAGGCCCTGCGCCGGGGGGCGAACCTCTATCTGCCCGAGGGCACGGTGCCCATGCTCCCCCCCGCCGCCACCGAGCGCCTCGGCCTGGGCCTAAAAGAGGTCTCCCCGGCCCTCACCTTTGAGCTTTGGGTCTCGGAGGAAGGGGAGCTTCGGGAGGAGAGGGTCTACCCCTCCTGGATCCGGGCCGCGCGCCTCACCTACCGGGAGGCCCTCGAGGTGGAGGCCTTGAGGCCCCTAGAGGCCCTGGCGGAGGCCTTCCGGGCGAGGCGCCTCGCCGCGGGGGCCCTGGAGATCCACCTCCCCGAGGTGAAGGTGCGGGTGGAGGGGGAGGAGGTCCGGATCACGCCCCTCCCCCCCTACCCAAGCCGGGTCTGGGTGCGGGAGGCCATGCTCCTCGCCGGCTACGCCGCGGCCCACCTGGCGGTGCGGGAGGGGCTTCCCTTCCCCTTCGCCACCCAGGAGGCCCCCTCGAGGCGGGTGGAAGGGGAGGGCCTCGCCGCCATGTGGGAGCAGAGAAAGGCCCTAAAGAGGGCCCAGCTCAAGGCCGTGCCCGCCCCCCACAAGGGCTTAGGCCTTCCCCTCTACGCCCAGGTGACGAGCCCCCTGAGGCGCTACCTGGACCTGGTGGCCCACCAGCAGCTCAGGGCCTGGCTCAAGGGGGAGAGGCCCCTCTCCCAGGCCGAGGTCCTGGAAAGGGTGGGGGCGGCGGAGGCGGTGGCCGACCTGGTGCGGGAGGCGGAAAGGCGGAGCAGGCTCCACTGGACGCTCCTTTACCTCATGGAGGAGGGCTACGAGGGGCCCGGCGTCCTGGTGGAAAGGCGGGGCGGGCAGGGGGTCTTCCTCCTCCCCGAGCTTGGGCTTTCCGCCCAGGTGGCCCTCTCCCAACCCCTCCCCCTGAACGCCGAGGTCCGCCTCCGCTTCCTGGAGGCGGACCTCCCGGGCCTCGAGGCCCGCTTCGCCCTGGTCTAAGCGCCCCACGGCGGCGAAAGCCGCGGTGGGGGCCCCGATGCGGGCTACATGTGCTCGATCAGGGCCCGGCCGAACTCGCTGGTCTTGAGGAGGGTGGCGGGCTTTCCCTCGGCCTGGAGGAGGCGGTGGAAGTCGTAGGTGACGAGGCCCTTGGAGATGGTGCGCTCCATGGCCTGGAGGATGAGGTCCGCCGCCTCGTTCCAGCCCAGATAGCGGAGCATCATCTCCCCGGAGAGGATGACGCTAGAGGGGTTCACCTTGTCCTGGCCAGCGTACTTGGGGGCGGTGCCGTGGGTGGCCTCAAAGACGGCGTGGCCGGTCTTGTAGTTGATGTTGGCCCCGGGGGCGATGCCGATCCCCCCCACCTGGGCGGCGAGGGCGTCGGAGATGTAGTCCCCGTTGAGGTTCAAGGTGGCGATCACCGAGTACTCGTCGGGGCGGAGGAGGATCTGCTGCAGGAAGTTGTCGGCGATCATGTCCTTGATGACGATCTCCCGGCCCGTCCTGGGGTTTCTCATCACGTGCCAGGGGCCGCCCTCCAGGGGCACGGCCCCGTACTTCTCCCGGGCCAGGGCGTAGCCCCACTCCCGGAAGGCCCCCTCGGTGAACTTCATGATGTTGCCCTTGTGGACCAGGGTGACGCTGGGGAGGTCCTCCTTGATGGCGTACTCTATGGCCGCCTCCACCAGGCGCTCCGTGCCCTCCTTGGACACGGGCTTGACCCCAAGGCCCGAGGTCTCGGGGAAGCGGATCTTGGCGTAGGCCTTGGGGAACTCCCGCTTGAGGAAGTCCAGGACCTTCCTCGCCTCCTCGCTCCCCGCGGGCCACTCAATGCCGGCGTAGATGTCCTCGGTGTTCTCCCGGAAGACCACCATGTTGACGAGCTCCGGGTGCTTCACCGGGCTCGGCACCCCCTGGAACCAGCGCACGGGGCGCACGCAGGCGTAGAGGTCCAGCTCCTGCCTCAGGGCCACGTTGATGGAGCGGATCCCGCCCCCCACGGGGGTGGTGAGGGGTCCCTTGATGGCCACCAGGTGCTCCCGGATGAACTCCAGGGTCTCCTCGGGAAGCCAGACGGGCTCCCCGTAGACCTGGTTGGCCTTCTCCCCGGCGTAGATCTCCACCCAGGCGATCTTGCGCCTTCCCCCATAGGCCTTCTCCACGGCGGCGTCTAGGACGGGTTGGGCCGCTCTCCAGATGTCGGGGCCGGTGCCGTCTCCCTCAATGAAGCCGATGAGGGGTCGGTCGGGAACCCTCAGGACCCCGGCCTGGATGGTGATCTTCTCGCCCTCTTCCGGAATGCGGATGTGCTTGTAGGCCATACCTGACCTCCGGGGCACAGCATACCCCCTCCCCCAGGGAAAAGTGTCCTAAACTTGCCCTATGCCGGATATCGTCGTGGTGGGGGCGGGGATCGTGGGGGCGGCCTCGGCCTACCGCCTGGCGGAGGGAGGGCTTAAGGTCCTCCTCCTGGAGAAGGAGGCCACCTTCGCCCAGGGCTCCACCGGGAAAAGCGCCGCCGGGGTGCGGGTGCAGTTCTCCGAGCCCCTGAACGTCCTCCTCTCCTACCATTCCATCCTGGAGTACCGGGAGATCCCGGAGGCCGCCTACCGCCCCACGGGCTACCTCTTCCTGGTGCCCGAGGGCCTAGCCGAGGCCCAAGAAGAAGCCCTTAGGGTGCAGAGGGCCCTGGGGGTTCCCGTGGAGAAGCTCTCCCTGGCGGAGGCCCAGAAGAAGGTGCCCTTCAGGGAGGAGGGGCTGGCCTACGCCACCTTTGGCCCTATGGACGGGGTCATAGACCCCCACGGGGCCACGGCCTATTACCTCCGGGAGGCGAGGCGGCTTGGGGCGGAGGTGCGCTTTTCGGAAGCCCTCCTCTCCGCCCGGCGAAAGGGGGGGCTTTGGCGGGTGGAAACGCCTAAGGGGCGGTACGAGGCCCCCTACCTTCTCCTCGCCACCGGGGCCTGGACGGGGGAGGTGGGGAAGGCCTTGGGCCTGGAGATCCCCATCCACCCGGTGCGCCGCATGGTCTTCGCCACCGCCCCCGCGCCCTTTCCCCACGCCTTCCCCCTCGCGGTAGACCTCGCCACGGGCTTCTACCTGCGCTCCGAAGGCCCCCGCCTTCTCTTTGGCCGCTCCAACCCCAAAGAGCCCCCGGGCTTCCGAGAGGGGATGGACTGGGAGTGGCTTCCTCCCACCCTCGAGGCCGGCCTCGCCCGCTTCCCCTTCCTGGAGGGGCTTTCCCTGGACCGGAGGGCGAGCTGGTGGGGCTACTACGAGGTGACCCCGGACCACAACCCCATCCTGGGCTTCGTGGAGGAGGGGCTTCTTTTGGCCGCGGGCTTCTCCGGGCACGGGGTGCAGCAGGCGGCCATGGTGGGCCGCCTCATGGCGGAGGAGGTGATCTTCGGCCAGGCGCAAAGCCTGAATATCGCTCCCTTTCGCCTAGGCCGCTTCCGGGAAGGAAGGCTCCTGAGGGAACAGGGGATCGTGTGAACCGATTGACCGAAGGCTTGGCCTCCCCTATGATGGGGGTTGCCTGGCGCCGGGCGGCGTAGCTCAGGTGGTCAGAGCACACGACTCATAATCGTGGTGTCGTGGGTTCGAGTCCCACCGCCGCCACCAAGGGGCCCCTCGAGGCGGGGGCCTTTCTTGCTACACTAAGGGGACGGGCCCGGGATCCCCCCGGTCGCCCTGGAGGGAAGATGCGCGCGCACATCATCACCTACGGATGCCAGATGAACGAGTACGACTCCCACCTGGTGGCCAGCGAGCTCGTGAGCCTGGGGTGGGAGCTCGTGGACTCGGTGGAGGAGGCGGACTTCGTCCTGGTGAACACCTGCGCCGTGCGGGGCAAGCCCGTGGAAAAGGTGCGCTCCCTTTTGGGCCAGCTCCGCAAGGAGAAGGAAAGGCGCGGCCTCCTCATCGGGATGATGGGGTGCCTGGCCCAGCTGGACGAGGGCCAGCAGATGGCGAAGAAGTTCGGGGTGGACGTCCTCTTGGGCCCCGGGGCCCTGACCTCCCTCCCCGAGGCCCTGAAGGCGAACGAGAGGTTTTTTGACCTCACCTTCCGGGAGGACGTCCTGGACTACATCCCCCCGCCCCCCAAGGGGGCGCTCTCCGCCCACGTGACCATCATCCGGGGGTGCAACCACCACTGCACCTACTGCATCGTCCCCACCACCCGTGGCCCCGAGGTCTCCCGCCACCCCGACCTCATCCTGAAGGAGATTGAGCTTTTGAAGCAGGCGGGGGTGGTGGAGGTCACCCTCCTCGGCCAGAACGTGAACTCCTACGGCAAGGACCAGCCGGGCTTTCCCTCCTTCGCCGAGCTTCTGCGCATGGTGGGCGGGATGGGCATCCCCCGGGTGCGCTTCCTCACCAGCCACCCGGTGAACTTCACCGACGACATCATTGAGGCCATCGCCGAGACCCCCGCCATCTGCCGCTACATCCACCTGCCCGTGCAGTCGGGCTCCGACCGGGTGCTCCGCCGCATGGCCCGGGAGTACCGCCGGGCGCACTACCTGGAGAGAATACGGAAGATCCGCGAGGCCCTTCCCGACGCCGTGCTCTCCACCGACATCATCGTGGGCTTCCCCGGGGAAACAGAGGAAGATTTCCAGGAGACCCTCTCCCTCTACGACGAGGTGGGGTACGACCAGGCCTACATGTTCATCTACTCCCCCCGTCCCGGCACCCCCGCCTACAAGCACTTCCAGGACCTGCCCCGGGAGGTGAAGGTGGAGCGCCTGATGCGCCTCATTGAGAAGCAGAAGGAGTGGAGCTACCGCCGGAACCTGGAGTGGGTGGGGAAGGTGGTGGAGGTCCTGGTGCGGGGGGAGGCCAAGGAGGAGGGGTATGTGCAGGGGCACGACCGGGGGAACCACCCCGTGCTCCTCCCCGCCGCCCAGGCTCCCGTGCCCGGCCTCTACCAGGTGGAGATCAAGCAGGCCACGCCCCACCTCCTCTTCGGGGAGGTGGTGGGGGCGAAGGCGCCCGCCCCCATCCCCCTGCCCGTGGCCTAGGGGAGCGGAATGCGCGTCCTCCTCCCCCTCTTCGCCGGGGCCGCCCTCTTTCTCCTCCTCTTCGCCGCCCTCCGCTTTACCGGGTGGGGGCTTTTCCTGGCCCTCCTGGGCGGGGCCTTGGCCTACCTCGGGTTTGGGCGCTGGCAGGGGGGGCTCCTCGCCCGGGGTCCTTCCCCCCAGGCCCTGGAAAGGCTCGCCATGAGGGAGGCCTGGCGGCGGGGCGGGGTGTTGCGGCCCCAAGACCTCGCCCCTTTCCTCCCCGAGGCCGAGGCCCGGGCCCTCCTGGAGGGGCTTGCGGAGCGGGGCCTTTGCCGGAGGGAGGGGGAGGGCTTCCGGTTTTAAGCGCCCCGTGCGGTTTTCGCCGCGGTGGGGGAGGGGGTCGCCGTGGCCTTAAGGGAGGCGGAGGTGGTGGTCCTGGGGGCCGGGGTGGCGGGGCTCGTCCTCGCCCGGCGCCTCCAGGAGAGGGGCCTGCGGGTCTTGGTGGTAGCCGAGGCCCTGGGGGAGGCGAGCCGCCCCCCGGTGGCCCTGGTGAACCCCTTGCGGGGAAGGCGCTTCACCCTGGCGGAGGAGGGGGAAGAGGCCCTGGAGCGGGCCCTCGCCTTTTACGGCCGCTTCGCCGAGCTCCACCTGGGGGTTTTCCGCCCCGTGCCCGAGGCCGAGCGCCCCAAGGTGGCGGGGAGGCTTTCCGGCCTTAGGCACCGCTGGGAGGGGAAGGGGGTGCTTCTGGAGGAGGCCTTCTGGCTGGAGCCGAGGCCCCTCTTGGCGCGCCTTTCCGAGGGGCTTCCCCTTCTTTGGGGCCGGGTCCTTGCCTGGGAGCCCCCTTACCTGGCCCTGGAAGGGGGCGGGCGGGTCAGGGGGGAGGTTCTGGTCTACGCCGGGGGAAGCCGGGGGGCTCACCTCTTCGGCCTAGAGGGGCGGCACATCCCCGGGCTCGTCCTCACCCTCTTGGACTACTTCCCCCGGGCCTTAAGCTACCGGGTCTACCTGGCGGGGGCGGCCCTCGGGGGGAGCTACCTGCCCCAGGAGGAAAGCCCCCGTATGCCCCCGCCCACCGAGGGGGAGGTGGAGTGGCTCCTCCAGGGGGCCGAGGTCTTGGTGGGCTACCGTCCTAGGGTGGCCTCGGCCTGGCGCGGGGTGCGCTTCCGCCTCCCCGGGCCCCACCTCTTCCCCGTGGAGGGCGGCTTCGCCCTCACGGGATTTGGCTCCACGGGCTTCCTCTATGCCCCCCTCCTCGCCGAGAGGCTCGCCTCGAGGCTTTAGACTGGGGGTGTGTACTCGGGCGCGGTGCTGGCCGGGGGGGCCTCGAGGCGCTTCGGGGAGGACAAGGCCCTCTTCGTCTACGAGGGGAAGCCTCTTTTGGCGAGGGTCTTGGAAAGCCTAGAGGGGGCAGGGGAGCGCTTTATCGTGGCGAACCGCCCCTACCTGGGCTTCGGCGTCCCCGTCTACCCCGACCTCCTCCCGGGGGCGGATAGCCTCTCGGGCCTCCACTCGGCCCTCGTCCACGCCCGCTTCCCCTGGGTGGCGGTGGCGGCCACCGACCTCCCCTTCCTCACCCGGGGCTTTTGGGACTTTCTCTACGAGAAGGCCCGCTCCTCCCCCTACCCCGTGGTGGTGCCCTATAGCCCCGAGGGGCACCCGGAGCCCCTCATGGCCTTTTACCACAAGGACTGCCTGCCCCAGGTGGAAGGGCAGATCCGGGAAGGGGACTTCCTCCTGAGGCGGGTGATGGAGACCCTGGGGGCCACTTACGTCCCCGCGGAGGAGGCGGTGGCCCGATTTGGGGAAAGGCTTTTCCTGAACGCCAACCGGAAGGAGGCGCTCCCCTAGGCTCCCGCCCCCGGCTGGGGCCTGTCGGCGGGGAGAGGCGGGGGCGGGGGAGGCAGGAGAAGGAGCTTCAGGACCTCGCCCACCTCCTCCACGAAGTGGATCTCCAGGTCCTTGAGGATCTCCTCCGGCACCTCCTTGAGCTCCGGCTTGTTCTCCTTGGGGAGGATCACCCGGTAGATCCCCGCCTGGTGGGCGGCGAGGAGCTTCTCCTTCACCCCGCCGATGGGGAGGACCTTGCCCCTTAGGGTGATCTCCCCGGTCATGGCGATGTCCATGCGCACCGGGCGGCCGGTGAGGGCGCTCGCCAGGGCGGTGGCCATGGTGATCCCCGCCGAGGGGCCGTCCTTGGGGGTGGCGCCCTCGGGGACGTGGATGTGGAGGTCAAAGTCCTTGTGGAAGCCCTCGGGGAGCCCCCACTCCTCCCGGTGGGCGCGGAGGTAGGTGAGGGCGGCGTGGGCCGACTCCTTCATGACCTCCCCCAGGTTCCCGGTGAGGTTCACCTTGCCCGTGCCGGGGACGGCCACGGCCTCTATGGTGAGGAGGGTGCCCCCGTAAGGGGTCCAGGCCAGGCCCTGGGCCAGGCCCACCTGGGGGGCCTTCTCCGCCCGGTCGGGGCGGTACTTGGGCACGCCCAGGTAGGCCTCGAGGTCCTCGGCGTCCACCACCTTGACCCCTTCCCAGGGCTTCTCCAGGTAGTCCTTGGCGGCCTTCCTCGCCACCTTGGAGAGCTCCCGGTCTAGGTTCCTCACCCCGGCCTCCCGGGTGTACTCCTGGACGATGCGCTCTATGGCCCGGTCGGTGATCTCCAGCTTCCCCTCAAGCCCAGCCTCCTTCACCTGGAAGGGCCAGCGGAAGTAGCGGGCGATGGCGCGTTTCTCGGGGAGGGTGTAGCCGGGGATCTCAATGACCTCCATCCGGTCCAATAGGGGCCTCGGGATGGTGGAAAGGGTGTTGGCCGTGGTGATGAAGAAGACCTTGGATAGGTCGTAGGGCACGTCCAGGTAGTGGTCGGTGAAGGTGTGGTTCTGCTCGGGGTCCAGGACCTCGAGGAGGGCCGCCGCCGGGTCCCCCCGCCAGTCGGAGGCGAGCTTGTCAATCTCGTCCAGGAGGAAGACCGGGTTCACCACCCCCACCTGCTTCATCCCCTGGATGATCTTCCCCGGGAGGGCCCCGATGTAGGTGCGGCGGTGGCCCCGGATCTCCGCCTCGTCCCGCACCCCGCCTAGGGAGATGCGGTGAAACTTGCGGTTCATGCTCCGGGCGATGCTCTTGCCCAGGGAGGTCTTGCCCACCCCGGGGGGCCCCACGAAGCAGAGGATGGGGGCGTGGCCCTTCACCTCCTTCCCCTGGGTGAGCTGGCGCACCGCCAGGTACTCCAGGATGCGCTCCTTCACGTCCTTGAGGCCGTAGTGGTCCTCGTCCAGGACCCGCTTGGTGATGGAGATATCCAGCACCTCGGGGTCGGCCTCGGTCCAGGGGACCTCCAGGAGCCAGTCCAGGTAGGTCCGGCTCACCGTGGCCTCGGGGGAGCCGGGCTGCATGCGCTCCAGGCGCCTGAGCTCCTTGAGGGCCTTCTCCTTCACGGGCTCGGGCATGCCCTTCTTCTCAATGCGCTCCCGGAGCTCCTCTATCTCCGAGAGGAAGTCCTCCCCGCCCCCGAGCTCCTTCTGGATGGCCTTCATCTGCTCCCGGAGGTAGTACTCCCTCTGGTTTTGGTCCATCTGCTCCTTGACCCGGGCGGCGATCTTCTTGTCCAGCTCAAAGCGCTCCAGGTCGCGAAGAAGCAGGGCCAGGACCCGCTTCAGGCGCTCCTCCGCCTCGGGGGTTTCCAGGATGCCCTGCTTCTCCTCCAGGGTCCAGGTGGCGTGGTGGGCCACGAGGTCCGCCAGGACCGCGGGGTCCAGGGTGCTCTTGATGGCCTCCTGCTGGTAGCGGTCCAGGCGGAGGGTCTTGTGGTTCTGCAGGTAGCGCTCAA
Source organism: Thermus sp. (assembly GCF_056332225.1). Lineage (NCBI taxonomy): Bacteria > Thermotogati > Deinococcota > Deinococci > Thermales > Thermaceae > Thermus > Thermus sp. The sequence continues at coordinate 41,042 of NZ_JBWGQW010000012.1, forward strand.
AGGCCTCCTGCACCTCCCCCACCAGGACCCGGGCGAGGCTTGCGTCCTGCAGAGGGGGCTCCGGGAGCACCTCCCCCACGGCCCTTAGGTAGGGGGCGGCCACGTACTGGAGAAGCCTTGCCCGGTTCCTGGCCTCCACCATCACCTGGAGGGTGCCGTCCGGGAGGCGCATGGCCTGCTTGACCACGGCCGGTGCC
>NZ_JBWGQW010000012.1:41326-43662 GCF_056332225.1 Thermus sp.
GGCCAGGGTGCCCACGGGGTAGAGGTCCTCCGGGGCGGGGTCGTCCACCTCGGGGTCCTTCTGGGCCACCAGGAAGATGTAGCGGTCGGCGGAGAGGGCCTCCTCCACGGCCCGCTTGCTCTTCATCCGCCCCACGTCCACCCCCGCGGTGGTGTGGGGGAGGATGACCGTGTTCCTGAGGGGCAGAACGGGAAGCTCTAGGCGCAAGGCGTCCTTCATCTGCCCTTATGATACCTTTCTCCTCCCGCTTCCCGGCGCCTTAGGGCACAAAGGCCAAGGGGGGCTTTCCCAAAGCCCCGGTTGGGGCCTCCCATGTTGCGAAGCCCGCCTAAGGGCACCTAGAAGCCCAGGGTGACGGTGGCCCGAAGGTTCTTGAAGGTGAAGGTGACCCCTGCGGCGGGAAGGCCCCTTGCCATGACGCCGAGCCAGAGCCTCCCCTGCTTGATCCCCTCGGTGAGCTTGGAGCCGCTTAGGGAGAGGGGGGCGCTTGCGGTGTTGGCGAACCCGGCCTGGCCGATCTTCTCGTCCTCGGGGCCCACGGAGCAGGCGTAGGCGTAGGTGGTGCCGGGGTCGGAGAGGGCGAAGCAATCCGGGTCCTGGGCGGGGTCTTCCGTGCGGGCGTAGAGGTCCAGGGTAAGGAAGAGGTCCTGGCTGGCCTCGAGGGTCCCCTCCACCCGCACGTCCTTGAGGATGCTCCTGGGAGGGGAGAAAGGATTGGGGTTCGCCGGGTAGACCACTTTGCCCCCGGTGTCCGCCACAGCGGCCACCTCGACGGTCTGGTCGGGGAGGGGCAGGGTGAGGGTGGCGGAGCAGCTTACGAGCGCGAGGGAAAGCCCAAGGGCGAGAAGGAGGGACCGCAGCATGCCCTCACAATACCCCCTTCCCCTATACCTGTCAACTCCTCTAGAACCCTTCTAAACAAGGGCTCTGAAAGCTTCTCGCCGTGTATACCCCCAGCAATATGGCCCCAGGTAGCATGGGGCCATGCACCGCCTCCTCTTGGCCCTGGAACCTGAGGCCGCCCACGGCCTCGCCCTGGGCCTCCTCGCCTGGTGGTCGGAGCGGGGGCCCCTTTTGCGGGTTCCCGCGGCGCTTCTTCGGCTGGAGGACCCCCGCCTCCGGGTGGAGGCCTTTGGGGTGGCCTTCCCCAACCCCCTGGGCCTCGCCGCGGGGATGGACAAGGATGCCCGGGCCCTAGGGGCCTGGTGGGCCCTGGGCTTCGGCTTCGCCGAGGTGGGGACCCTCACCCCGAGGCCCCAGGAGGGAAACCCCAGGCCGAGGCTTTTCCGCCTCCCCGAGGACCACGCCCTCATCAACCGCATGGGCTTCAACAACCGGGGGGCGGAGGAGGCCGCCCGCCACCTTCGGCGCTTCCGCCAGAGGGGGCTTCCCCTGCCCGTGGGGGTCAACCTGGGGAAGAACCGGGACACGCCCCTGGAGCGGGCGGCGGAGGACTACCTCGAGGCCCTCCGCATCCTAGAGCCCTTCGGGGACTACTTCGTCTTGAACGTCAGCTCTCCCAACACCCCAGGCCTTCGCGCGCTCCAGGAGGGGCCCTTTCTGGACGAGCTCCTCGCCCGCCTCCGCCCGGCCACCCCGAAGCCCCTCCTCCTCAAGGTGGCCCCGGACCTCTCCTGGCCCGCCTTGGACCAGGTGGTGGACCTGGCGCGGAAGCACCGCCTCCAGGGCCTGGTGGCGGTGAACACCACCCTCGCCCGGGAGGGCCTGAAAAGCCCCTGGGCCCAGGAGGCCGGGGGGCTTTCGGGAAGGCCCTTGAAGAAGAGGGCCCTGGAGGTTCTCCGCCACCTGGCGGAGGGCGCGGAGGGGCTTGCCCTGGTGAGCGTGGGGGGTGTGGAGACCCCTTGGGACCTCTGGGAGAGGCTCAAGGCCGGGGCGAGCCTGGTCCAGGTCTACACGGGCTTCGTCTACGGGGGGCCCCTCTTTCCCAGGAGGCTCCTCCTGGGGCTCCTCCGCCTCATGGAGGCGGAGGGCGTTTCCTCCTTGAGGGAGCTTCGCCGCCCTTAAGCCCGGGGGAGGGGAGTTTAAACGGTGAGGAGACAGCCCGCCTTAAGCTCCAGCTCCACAGGGGAAACGTGGCGGAAAGCCCCGTCCCGGCGCAGGTGGAGGACGAGAAGGGTGTAGGGGTCAAAGACCACCACGTCCTTCACCTCAAAACTTGCACCTCCCGCATACCCCGCATAAACCTTCACCTTCTCCCCCCGGCGGTCCCAGACCCAGAGCATGGAGCTCCCGCAGGATGACCCGCTCCACGAGCTCGGGCAAGAGAACCCGGGCCGCCCGCTCTCTAGCCTCCCGCCAGCTACCCCTCTCCCCCG